>NZ_JBHFKT010000024.1:0-80911 GCF_042879335.1 Photorhabdus sp. RM96S
TTGCGGGGCACCGAGCCAAAGGAACAAGCTTAAAAAAGCGGGTTGGTGCGATGATTATCGGGCAAGAGTTTTCTTTGGATGAATAGCAGTCAAAGTATGCTCGTGCCCTGGCATTCATTGGTACTGCAAATGTGTTTGGTACGTGGCTAATTGGCAGACAATTGTTACCTGTGTAAAGTAAGATGCCTCCCTGCCAATCTCTGTCAGCCAGTGAAGCTAATCTTGCCAACCCCATACCGTCTTTCGGCTGTATACTGGCCGCTTTTTTAATTTCAACCCCCCAGATTCTTCGACCATCTTCAATAACAAGATCAACTTCAACCTGATCTTTATCACGATAGTGGGAGAAGTGCAGTCCATGTTCTCCCCAACCCGATTGGCAGATCAATTGTTGCACCACAAAGCTTTCGAGTACTGCACCAAAGTCATTACTAAGGTTATGCCAATCGTCGACTCTCATATTGTTTAAAGCACAAGCTAAACCGGAGTCTACTACATGAACTTTAGGGGCTTTTATTAAACGTTTGGCTTGGTTTTTATGCCAAGCCGGTAAGCGTCTCACTAAGAACAAGCGCTCTAGAATGGTGATGTATTTATCAACGGTTTCTCGCTGAAGACCTACATCTTTCGCTAATCCACTGATGTTCAAAAGGCTACCAGTACGCAATGCGAGGATCTTAATGAGTCTCAGTAATTCGTCTTCATCTCGAATCGCGGCAATGTCTTTCACATCACGTTGAATAATGGCGTTGAGGTACTGCTTATGCCACTGACGAGCTCGCGCCTCACTGCGCATATTCGGCTCTGGATAACCTCCTTGTACTATAGCTTCTGCTACGCCTTCAATGAGGATTTGTTCCCCTTTGATTGAAGGAGAAATTTTGTTAGTGATCAGCTGTTCGAGTAGCGATGTTGGACTATGCTGCTTTTCTTGTTCAGAAAGTGGCTGCAAAAAGATTACTTCGACGCGACCTGCTAGTGATTCCTGTAGTCCAGGCAGCAACAGCAAATTAGCTGAACCAGTTAGTATGAACCGCCCTGGTCGACGATGAATGTCTATAGTTGCTTTTAAGGCAGGCAGGATCTCTGGCACACGCTGTACTTCATCCAGTGTGACACGTTCTGGCAAGCTTTGTACAAATCCAGTGGGATCGGCTTTAGCTGTGTTAAGCAGAGTGCTGTCATCGAAAGTTAGGTAAGCCCGCCCAGGCTCTAGAGATTTCGCCAACGTTGTTTTGCCGACTTGGCGAGGACCAAGCAAGCACACCACTGGTGTATCAGCCAATGCTGCCTTGAGCTGTGGTGCTATGTATCTTGGGTGTAGTGCGTTATTCAAGGTTGTTCTTTTATGTTCAATGTGGAGAATGAAGTTTAAATTGCTCCGTCTATTTGTTGGCTATGCTATCGTCTAAATGCTGGTTTGTACAGCGTCTATTTGCTGGCTATTCCATCGTCCAAATGCTGGTTTTCATAGCGTCTATTTGCTGGTTTCCTTTTCGTCTATTTGTCGATTTATGACGTTCTTACACGTCAGTCAAAACTTTTCCTTTGGGCTTAAAGGCACTACTGTAACGAAAAGCTAGAGTAATTGGAGGAATAAATCTAACAATATCAGACAGTAGAGGAGTCGACGCCAGTGAACTCTGTATCCAGCACACAGAGAGGATAAGGAACGCCAGCGGACTTAAAAAGCTTACAGTAAAGCTGTATCGTGAAAAAACCCAATCTTGCATTCGCAAAACTGGGGCCTAATATCTTTCGCTTTATGACGGGGGGACTGAGCACCATGATAAGATGGGAGAAGAACCGTCGACTAGCTACGCTTTGGAAGCGAATTCACAAGTAATAAATTGTCAACATAATAATAGCGGTTTAACCACCAAGAATTTATTTGGACCTTATCACCTAAACTGCTTCCCCATTTTTATCGAAAAAGCATTCATGATTGAAATAACAGTTGCACATAAACTGGGCAGCAGTTGCGTAATAAAACCAAGAATAGTTCCGTGATTCACCGAAGAATGATGATTAGCCATGCCTCCCATAGCAATTTGCATAAAAGCGGAGTTTGTCAGGTAAGCATAAACCAAACCGCAAATCCCTGTAACCAACAGAAAGCTTATAAACATGGCAACCACCGAACCCACCCTCTGAGGTAATCTTCCCCTGATTGAATTGATGGTGAGCACGGTCAGACAGCCCGGAGCAAAACCCCATCCCAAGAGATACCAAATAATCATTAACCCCTTTAGCGGGACGCTATGTGCCATTTCCAAAATATCAGCGCGCCATAATATAAGATTCAGGCATGCAGCCAACACAGCCAGAAATATGGAAATAGCGAAACTGTTAGGCAAAGTTAATTTCTTATTCACTAAAAGACCTTGAGACGAGCAAGGAATCTCGCACCAGTTATTGAGTTAAGAAGAAAACTACCCAAAATGCCAGCAATAAGTGCGGCAGTATATCCTTTAATCAGGAATAGCAACGGCATTTCTATTGAACCCCAATAATTCAGCCCCACGTTGTGGTCCAAGCCCCAACAAAGTGTTTGGCAAACACTGAATAACAGAACGCTACTCACGGCGGTCATGATATAAGCGCCAGCACTTCCTGGTGTGAAACGTGCTGATACCAGGTAAGTCAGTCCCCCAACAGCGGCCCCCATGCCAATACCACATAAACCAAGCGCCCATACGAGACGCCATACCAGAGGGCCATTGCCGGGAAATAAAATAAGCCCCATTAAAAGAAATCCAGCCTCTGCGATAAAGCCCAGAGAAATAAATAGCTTAATCGTGCGTATAGCACGTTTCTCACCTTCTGCTATCGCATATTGTTGATGTTGTTCATTCACGATTCGAGTAGACATTTTTCATCTCCTGAACAGATGTGTTAAATATCTGATGATGCCATTCAGTTTTATCCCTCTAAAGCAGACTTCACACGCTGATGAATTGTATAAACTGAGTCAGGCGTTATAGCAGAATGCTGTCAGAGTGAAAAAATACTTTATAAAATATTTAGAAAAATGATCTGTGTGTATTAATGGTAATTCTTAATCATATAAATCAATAATATTCAAACAATAGATGAATAAAATTATTTAACAATGCAATCATATATAAAAAAGTGATGTAATCACTATGGTATGAGGATGAAATTCTGTCAATGTGAAATAAGAAATTAATAAGACAATCCAGCATATGATTTTTTTAATATTTTGATATTCCCTCCATTCAGCCAAGAAAAAAACTTTCAGCCTAATTAATAGGTTGAAACTTATTTTCCCTGCCTGCAATATAGCAAAAACACAATAAATAAGATCTAATATTGGGATTTATAATAATATTAATATTCAATCATAACACTATTTTAATTTTATAATTTGGCAATAACTCTATACTGAGTTATTAATTTAATTAAGCAACTAACAAGATCATTGTTTAATTACCTATATTTGGCTTCTATATAACCCATATCTATCAGGAGATATTTCATTATCATGAATAAATCCGAGCAAAAATTTAATATCAACGAAAATGTCATAAACGTAGATGGAAAAGATGTAAAGTTCTTCACATCCCAACCTCTCGATCCAAATAAGAATAGCACCAAAAGAAATCCTATCGTCTTGGTACATGGCACTGGCGGCAGCACAGAGATACATTTCAGTTATCTCCTTCAACTGCTTGCCTCGGAAAATCGAGTTATATCCCCGGATTTTTCTCAACCAGTAAAAGCAAACGAAACGCTTCCCCTCGAACAGCTTGAAAAACAGGTCGAAGCCGTTATTGAAGCAGCAGCGTTGGGAGAGACTGTCACACTGATAGGTTACTTGTTAGGAGCTGTCGTTACTGCTTCTGTCAAATTGTTCCTACGATAAAAGCCACAACACTGATTATTGGCTGTACACATGATCAAATGATGCCCATCCGCCACAGCAAAGCTCTGTTTGGCGCCATTCAGGGAGCGAAACGGCAATTTCGATCTACTCCCTATACACCTTATACAAAAACCGAAGTGGCTAGTTAATAAACTTTAATTTGAAATGGCAAGAGGTTTATCTCTCAAATTCAAACCTCTTGCCGATGCCAACAATTGCAATTGTTTTAGAACGGCTTAGTCGGCAAATATTTCCCATCTAGCGTAATTACAGCTCGTGAACCGCCATTCGGATCATCGACCTTTTTGATATCAAGTTTAAAGTCAATTGCACTGATAATGCCATCACCAAACTTCTCGTGGACAAGCGCCTTAAGCGTTGAACCGTAAACCTGCACCATTTCATAGAATCGGTAAATAGTCGGATCTGTCGGCACACCTCCGGGTATACTACCGCGTACAGGGATAGTTTGCAGCAGAAGGAAGGCATCTTCGTCGAGTTCAAGTCGGTCAACCACAATCCTCGCAGCATCGGCGGGCAAAGGATGTTGGCCGAGCAGTGCAGCAGTAACGAATGCGAGGCTCAGACCCGTTCCTTGTGCAATATCCTCAAACGTCAAATTCTTGCGTGTCTTGGCGTCGATGATAGCATCAGTAAGGGCCAGCCGGGGAGTTTGGGAGTATTGAGATTGTGTCATAATGATTCCTTTGGATTAATAAGCTATTTAAATGCCGTGGTGAAACACGGATTGCGTTGCAGAAACATGCGGATAGTCCGCAAGCGAAACAAATTGGCCGACCAAGCCATCTAGAGCATCGATCGAACCAGCCTCTATGTCGTAAATCCAGCCGTGTAGATTCAAGTGTCCCTGTTCCAGCCCGAGCGCCGCGGGCGGGTGAGTTTTGATATTAGCAATTTGAGCGATGACGTTTTCACGCACCATCGAATCAAGTCGGGCAATCTCACTAACGTGCGCACGTGCCTGATTAATCGCTTTCGCAGAATCCACCAGAGCACTCGATAAACAAAGTACGAGGATTTTGGCCGGCAGCAAGCCGCTTGAAAAGCTCGCAACACTTTGGAAATACCTCGCGCTGGAATTATAAAAAGCCTTCAATAATATCCTGCATGTCTTCACTCCATCGTGATCGATAAGAAAGCGGATGGATGAAGAATGAACGAATTTATCTATAGCGTCAAAGATCGGATTACTATCATCGCTATAGTATTTTCCAATAGTTGATTGTCGTTCTGCGGCGACGTATTTGTTTTTGTTGTTGGAGAGCATAAAAATGTGTGGGGCAATCATTTAAATGCTTCCCCCAGATGGCCGTTCTGAATGGCGAGCTAAAGGCGCAATTTGGACGTTGGTATCTCAGCATCAAAATTAATGGACTAGTCGGCAGTACAGTTGATAGTTCCCGGCTATAACGGCATAAACACCAATATAGTGCCCCACACATTTTTATGCTCTCCCGTTGCATCGCGGCGAGCGGTCAGCAGGAAGTCAATCGTCTGACCGTCGGTATCGACCACCCGGTAAAGGCATTTCCACTGGCCTTTGACTTTAATGTACGTTTCATCCATTCGCCACCGGGAGCCAACGGGCTTTTTGCGAGGTCGGAAAGCCTTGCCGAGCAGGGGCACCAAACGTAACACCCAGCGATGTATCGTGGCATGGTCGACCCCAATGCCGCGCTCTGTCATCTCTTCGAGATTGCGCAGAC
Source organism: Photorhabdus sp. RM96S (assembly GCF_042879335.1). Classification (NCBI taxonomy): domain Bacteria; kingdom Pseudomonadati; phylum Pseudomonadota; class Gammaproteobacteria; order Enterobacterales; family Morganellaceae; genus Photorhabdus; species Photorhabdus sp. RM96S. The sequence continues at coordinate 5,614 of NZ_JBHFKT010000024.1, forward strand.
TCAAGGCATAAGCGAGGTACCAACGAACACATTGGGCAATGATATCGACCGGATAATGCAGACGTTTGAACGCTTTTCGGATAAGGGACATCACTCTGGACTCGCTCAAAAACAGGGAAGCTTACCTGATGACCGCTTAATGCGACAGAACCCTTCTGTTAGGCTGCTCGGTCTAAAGAAAATCTTTTTCGGAAACATAATTTGTTTCCATGTTGTCAACATGATAAAGCTGTGGCATGCTGTTTCCATATTGGAAACAATAGGTATGAAAATGCATGTTATTTCAAGGGAGCCGTTTGATTTAGCTACACGCCGCTACCCAAATAGTTTCGCTGCACTTGATGATCTATATAAGTCGTTGCGGCGCTTAAAGTTCAGTTCTCCAGATGAAATGAAGTGCGTATTCCCTAGTCTGGATCGGATGAAATATCGGGAAAAATGGTGGGTCATTGATGTTGGCGGCAATAATTTAAGAGTGATGTTTTTTGCAGATTTTGAGCGTGGGAAAATTTTTATCAAGCACATATCACCCATGCAGAATATGACAAATTGACGGATTATTACCGGAGGAATAAAGAATGATGATCAACGAAGCAATTCATGCTGCAAATAGCCTGGTGAGCAGCCTAGTGAGCATTGTCCCTCTCTTAGGGGGCAGCACTTCCCGCAAAGATTATGATGAGGCAATGAAACTTGTAGAATATCTGGTCGAGCACAATCCAGATAGTCCGCTGGTTGATATGCTTACGGCTAAAATTGACACCTACGAAAGTAGTGCGCCAGAGTTTACAGAGTTCAATGAACGTATTGCTAGCACACAAAGCGGTGTAGCAATTCTACGTACATTGATGGATCAGTACGGCCTGAATCAGACTGATTTTGAGGACGAGATTGGGAAGCGTTCTCTTGTTAGTCGTATTTTGAAAGGTGAACGTTCATTAACGCTTGAAGCTATGCGTAAACTCTCAGTTCGTTTTGGTGTACCGGTTAGCGTTTTTATTGATTAATTGATAGTAAAACGACATAACCGGCAGCCGTGGTCATTAAAAAATGGAGAGCATAAAAATGTGTGGGGCAATCATTTAAATGCTTCCCCCGGATGGCCGTTCTGAATGGCGAGCTAAAGGCGCAATTTGGACGTTGGTATCTCAGCATCAAAATTAATGGACTAGTCGGCAGTACAGTTGATAGTTCCCGGCTATAACGGCATAAACACCAATATAGTGCCCCACACATTTTTATGCTCTCCAATGGTGGATTACCTCATTGAGCACGATGATGAAAATCCACTGATTGACTTTCTAGCCACTAAAATCGCTGAGTATGAAAACAACAATGAACGCTTTGCTGCACGGATGAAAAACCCGTTACATGATGCATTCAGTTCGGCGGTTGACATGTTCAGGAAGCCCTTATAGTCTTCACCCCATCGTGGCCGATAAGACAGCCAACAGGTGAAAAATGAGCGAATATTTCTATAGTCTCAAAGATCAGGATGTCATTACTTCCATATTATTTTCAAATAGTTAATTGATATGCTGCTACGACACATTCGTTATCTGCTGGCAGTTGCCAAACATCAGAACTTCACACGCGCCGCAGAAGAACTTCATGTCTCGCAACCAACCCTATCGCAACAAATCAGACAACTTGAAGAGTCACTGCACGTGCAACTGTTCGACCGCTCTGGAAGGACTGTACGACTCACTGACGCTGGCGAGGTATACATAAGTTACGCCCGTCGTGCATTACAGGATCTGGATGCTGGGCAACGTGCGATTCATGATGTGCAGGATTTAAGCCGCGGATTGCTCAGGCTAGCAATGACACCCACCTTCACCACTTACTTCATCGGCCATTGGGTAGAACGTTTCAACGCACTCTATCCAGGAATTGCGTTGAATATCAAGGAAATGACGCAAGATCAAATAGAAGTCTCTTTAGCGGAGAACCAGCTCGATCTCGGCATCGCGTTCTCAGACATACGCTCCCCCGACATTGATAGCGAACCATTATTCATCGAAACACTCAGCCTGATCGTTGGTCAATCGCATCGATTCATTGGTCAACAAACATCATTGACGGCGAAAATGTTGGAACATGAAGGGCTAGCACTATTAAGTAAAGACTTTGCAACACGGAGCCATATTGATTTGTACTTCCAGAAACAGGGGATAACACCACGCATTGCAATTGAAGCCAACTCCATCAGTGCAATCGTAGAAATTGTCCGTCGGGGACGACTCGCAACTCTGTTACCTGATGTCATCGCCCACGAGCTGGCCGGGCTTTATTCCATTGCAATTCGACCTACGTTACCGCAACGCAGTGCAGTACTGTTGTGGCGCCGTGGTGCATATCGAAGCGCTGCAAGCCAGGCATTCGCCAATCTAATTACGCACCGTTTCGATGTACACCAAGAAAGTGACGATTTTTGATAAATGGAAAAAATATCGTGTCTAGCGGCTTCCCTTCTGTGTTAGGACAGCCAATTCATAAGTTTGTTTCTAATGTAATCAGATGAAAGACGCTCCTGCTCTAAACGTGAAGATTGGAACCGGCCAGAAATGAGATAATTAAACAACTTTGCTTCATCCTCATTTAGCAATGTAGGATTGGATTCAACTGGATTTGGTTCAGGAACCATTCTATCTTCATGGGCTTTAACAGTTTCAACATCCATCATCAAAGGCTCAATATCCATAAACTTGTCTCTGGCGTCACTGAGAATAGACAAACCCCAAGTATCAATATCTCCCCAATATCCTACACGCTTACCTTTCAACCAAGCTGCATTCATCCAGGCAATGTTTTTCCCCCCGCCTATCACCGCTACGGTGTCAGGCATTTCGGGTAATGCCAGACCAGACTGTAGGTTTTCCACTACTAATATATTCGATGCTGGAAGTTCGTACTGTCTAAGTAATTCGCCGGGTATTTGTAGTATCGGTATTCCACCAAATGCAGCCATTGCAGCACGGCAAAGCGGCCTGATAGTTAACCAACCTTTGGGATTTATTGAACACCCCAACCAGGCAATAAGACCACCTGATGCCGAAACAGCTCCCTTGTGAATGATATCGGCCAGCTCTTCGATCAGGATTTGGTGATTCTCAAGAAACTTAGTATCAATCCCAATGAGTGGCAGTGCTCTTAGATATTGCCCTTCCCCTAAGCCTTGCTTTAATTGTGGCAGCAACTTTGCTAATAATTCCGCATCTCTCAACGAGAGTTTTTCCACAATATCTATGCACTTAACCAATGCAGGATAGAGATCTTTATTAACCCACAAAAATGGCTTCATATTTCTTTCCCATACCTTACTTCGGGAAAGGGCATCACTCCCTAAAAATTGAATCAGACATTGCATCGATTCAATGACAACAAAAGTTGGAATGCGTTGCTCAGATAGCTCCCTGAAATTCTTAGAAGACCACTCCACAACATCTTGATGGGGAAATGATTTCCACTCATCAATAAACCGTTGGAAATGAACTATATCTAATATGGCAGAATTCCCTTTGGGTGGTTTCAAGCCAACGCGAATAGGGAATGCCTTGATGCCCAGTAACCGGGCTTTTAGTGAAGGAAGGCTATCCCACTCACGCTGCCTAATGATGCTTTTAACTTGTGCTGGTAATAACCCCCAACTCACCTCATACTGCCCTCTTTTCATGTCAGTTTCTCAAACTCAATACCCAGATCAGCCGCCTCATCAGGCAACTTTTTCTCCTTCTCTTCGCCCATTCTCCGGTCAATCTCTTCCCAAGTCACTTCACATAAATGGCTGTCATGGTTTTCCTGATCTCTTTCCGCAATGAGCAGTGAACGAGCAGATTCCCTTGCCAGATTCAGGTTTTTATAAGGCGTAATCAAATTAACGTGAATATGAAGCTCTCTAAATACTCGGAGCACCCGCCGACTTACCGTTTCAGCCGTATTTGAGAATGCCTCATCCAAGAAAACAGTACAGTAAACCGGACGATCATAGCCATCCGGCGTCAAAACATAGGCCAAACTTGCCGCGACAATAGTCGCCGCAAATGACTCTTTCTCGCCACCTGACTTTCCACTGGATGACTCCAAGACATCACGAATCTCACCGGTATTACTATCCAACTCTTCGGCATAAAATGACATCTGATAACGAGGATCAAGCAACCTTAAACTTTCTAATGTATTTGAGGAGCCTGGCGCACTTGCTTTCCCAAGTATTTCAACTACTTTAGCCAACTGACGGAACCGTGCTTCATGGTCATCACTGGTTACCTGACTCAGCACCTTACGCAAATGCTGTTCAAACTCATTAACATGTGGGAATTTCTCTCTCTTTGAACCCAGCTTTAAATGTGTCCCTGATCGAAACTCTGTACGCTTGAGGACCCGGTTAATGATACCAATCCGTTCAAGGACATCTTCCCGTTCAGATTCAAGCTTAGTTTTAATCCGAGCCAGTGACTGCGTTGCATGCTTATTCAACCGCTCAATAAACTGCTCCACAAGGTTGGGAAGCCCTTCCTCTTCCAGTTGTCGCAAATGATTAAGATAATCAGGTAAGCCATCAATATTACTTTGCCAGTCAACTGTGAAGACTTGCCATTTATCGTTAGACCTGAATGAGACCATAATGCTAATGGCTAATCTTTCCGCTTTGTCTTTACTGTTTCGGCTAATATCTAACAGACGTTCTAAATCTTCTTCAACTTTCAACACCAATTCAGACATCCGGCCTAAATCGTTTGTATTCAGTACGCCAACTCGAATCGCAAGTAATTGCCGGGCTGAATCAGGTAATCCTTTCGACGCTTTTGCCTGCGCTTTGTTCCATTCTTCTTTTGCATTTTTCAGCGTATTTTTAACGCCACCAGAATCAGAGTTGAGCTGATTTAATACCGATTGAATTTGAGCTAGCTGCTCTTTAGCCGACTCCCAACGCTCTCTGGCCTTATCAAGATCACCCCCTGACTGTTCCAACACCTTGAGGTCAGCCTGCAAATCAGAAAGCTTTTCGTGCCAGTAAGGAGCATTAATATCATCCCAGCGGTAACCTTGGATCTTCTCCCAAAGAATTTTACGATCAGAAACAGAATTCAAATCTTGACGGGCTTGACTCACCTTTTTCTCGGTTTCTGCCAGTTGCAGAGTTAACTCTTTTTTATCGTTATTAAGAATGGCTAAACGTGACTTGTTCGAAAAACCCAGACACCAACGCCTTCTGTCGTCTATCCGGTGCTGATCTTTTTTCTCAAAGCGCCCCTTATCCATGTGCATCAACCCCTGCTGTGTCATCGAAAACGGGGTTTGATCCAATTCTTCCGTACTTGAAACACATTGCAGGTCAAATCGCTGCAAATGGTGCTTGAGCCACTCTCGATAAGGGTGATTACGCCATACCAGTTTCCTTAGATAACCATCAGACTTAAACACCACCGATTGGCCTTGAGTTGTAGAATCATTCACAACTTGAACACGGACATGTAAACCGGTATGTCGGGTATTCAACCAGCGAGTCACCATCGAATAACAATGATGTGGCACAGCAAGTGTGGTTCGTAACCCGCCTAACGCCCTCTCTATCGCGCCCTGCCAGCTCTTTTCACGATCTTCGACATCGATAAGCTCACCGATAAATACACATTGGTCCTTACTTAATTCTAACGAATTAACCAGTTCATCTCGCAGTTGCTGATATTTCACATCAATATTGGAATCGGGTCTTGCCTCGATCTCACGAATTTCCTGAGAGATATCATGGATATTGGCTTGCAGCTCACTGAATTTAGCACTGATGGTGGCAAACCTGTCCTGATACTCTCCTTCTTCTTGCTGAATACTGGCAAGCCGGGTTGATGCTACGGATTGATTTTTAAGAAATATCGCCTCCTCTAATACAGAAGGAAGAGCCAGCTCGTTAGCATGAGTTTGATATTGCGATGAATTTCTAACCACCCGATTCAATTGAGCTTGGGTATGATCAACCTCTTTTCTCAGCGACTCTATTTTATCCCCACCAAATTGAAGATATTCCTCGTGCCTTCGCTCAACCAACTTATTCGCATCCACTTTTTGCTCTTCAGCTTGGCTAATTTTGAGGAGTAGCGCTTCCAGTTCAGCCTCAATATCGGCAATTTTTTCACTCCACAATTGTGCGAAAATCTCCCCAAAGTAGACCGGGAGACTATTTTTCTCAGCTATCAGCTCCGCAAATTCTTTCGTGGTTTTTTCGATAATTGCGTTGAGTTCAGGTAACCTAGATAAGTGCACTTTTTGTGCTCTTGCATCCACTAATTGACTATGAATTGCCACCAAATCAGCAAACTCTTCCACGACCTTTTTAGCATCATCCTTGACCGTACTCGGTTCCAGTACCAATTCACGAATCAACCCGGTTAAATCATCAATTTTTTTCAGACCTAACGCCCGCGACAAAAGTGCAGGCGCATTCTTATTGTCCATATACAGGAGCTTTCGGTACAACTCTTGATAATCAGAAAAATTATCATCACAGCACGTAATCGTCGGGTCATCACGAAGCCATTGCTTGAATGCCCGAGCATTACCGTTCCCAAAAGCATTAAGCATTTCCTTAAGAGTCAGGTCTCTTTTGGCAACAACATAAACTCGTGTCACATCCGCGAGCACATTCGTCGATTTAGTCATCCAGAAAAGCGCCGCAAGCGTGATTTTTGACCCATCATCACCCTGATATAAGGCTCTAAGCCCAGTCACTACGCCAGACTCACGCTTACTTCTGACTCTCGTCCCCGCTCCGTCATGGGCAGATCCAAAACTTCCCCGCATATAGGAAAGTAAAGTCCGGTCAGAACGATCACCCTGTGCCGCAGCTACATTGAAAGTTGCCTTTCCGGCAGGAAGCAGCAAAGCCATAAGGCCATCAATGAATGTCGATTTTCCGGCGCCATTATCTCCAGTGACCAACGTTCCCATAGGATCTATCAACGCGGTATGCAAGCCATTAAATGACCCCCAGTTATAAACTGAGAGTTCAGCTAATCTGATTTGACCAACATGAAATAATGAATTAGCCGAAAGAGTTTGATCAGTCATTTTCATCTCCTGTCTCTTCCCCTTCATTTTGATAATCAACAGCATCGCTGCCATTTTTATTTAGCTCAATACCCTTCTCTCCCGCCATTTTCAGGTATTCATTGAGCATACTTTCGAGAAATTCAGCACTGACTACATAGCGGATCACCGGCGTAATCTCGAAGCGATCCTCGCTTCCTCGGACCGAACTCAATATTTTTTTCGTCACCATTTTCTCAAGAGCACCCTTGAGTTTTCTCCGGTCAGATTTAGTACTGTTTGTCAGCGGTAAAAACGGTGTCAGATGGGATTCTATACGTTCTATATCAATGATAACCCTTTGCTCTCCCGATGTTTCCCGGTCCTGGTAATGTTTACGTAGCACCAACAGCAACAATGTATCGTATAAAGAGAGCGTTCTTCGGCTAATCAGAGAGACAACCTCTTCATCATCTATACCCAATGATTCAGTATCTTCCTCATTCTGAAAGCCAGCTATAAAGGCAACACCTGCTTTTTCATCTAAGATTAACTTCAAATAGACTTCTGACAGATGTTTGCGCACAGCACATTGGTATCGACAAAGTAATTCAAACAATTTAGCTTTCTGCGAAGACAAAATAACGCCCTGACGCAGCAAGCTAACCAGCACCCGGCGCGCATCAGGCGGCATATCACTGTTTGAGTTTTCAACGTGCTTACTGACTAATACATCATCAACTTCACCGGATGGGCTTTGGTTGACAACCGAAAAAGCAACATCAGATTCAACGCCGGCTGTATCTGTCAGCGGATCATACTCTGATTGAGTATGGTGTTTTATCAACTGATCGAAGAACCCTGTTTTCTGTTCTTCCTGAGGATCGGAATGAGACTTCCCAGAGGTAGCGAGGGCACCATTATCTTTATTCAACTTTTTACCTACATGCATTACAGCCCTCACTATATATATACAACCATTTTCTATTCACTCTAAAGAACCAATTCATCCAAACTGTCTGGAAACAGGTCAGCACTCAGCAAGAAAGTGGGTATAGACGCCCGCAAGCGAACTCCCCGTTTATCACTGATTTCAATTGATTCCTTTTCTTCCAATAATGCAGCCCCGACAGATTTGGCCACCCGCAAATAGGCAACTAACTCCTCCAACCCTGAATTAATCGGCTGATAATTTGCAATAGACGCAATCGTCATTGGACCAAACTCTTTTAACGTTGCTAACGCCCTCTCAGCAATTAATCGAATTTGAACAACATCAAGGCAATCCAGCATTTGCATACTCGGTTCCCGAGAGTTGAGCTGTTCTTCAGCACCTGAAGTATCCAGCTTTTCATCAGGTGATTTAAGCAGCATGCTTTCAGGAGAGCTAATACTTGCCGCGCCAACGGGTAGTGACAGAGTTGTTGCCGTTTGTAAGTCATAACCTGAGTTCTTTAATTCAATGGCGAGTCGTTCCAATTGACCAAGCAATCTATCAACCGCACGATTTTCTTGAGCAGTACCACTCTCTATGTAAGCACGCAAACTCTCTTCCGTTCTTCGCCTGATTTGAAAAACTCTGTCACTCTCGCGACTCAGTTCTCTCATAAGCTGACTTAAGAATTGCCGCTGCTGGGTACTTAAGTGTTCTGCGACCGGACGACTTAAAATACTTCGAAGCTGATCTCGTAGCTCCATAGTTCTATTTTGATCACATAACAAATCAAAAAAACTTTCAAACGCACTACCGGCATCCGTTTTAGCCAGTAATGCTTCTTTTTCTAAAACAGAAAGAAGGATATCTCCTCTGGTGGAATCCCCCTCAATAATTTGAATACGAATTTCCTGATCCAACTGACGAATTTCATCTTCAACACGGCGAAAATCACCCGTTAAAACAGAAGCCAGTTGGTAAATTTCACGAATTCTTTCCCGCTGCTCAGCCTTGGTTAATTCGGTCACGATGCCAGCTCTCAGAGCATCAATCTCTCTTTGAATCTCGGATTTTCTATCTTCCAAAAGCGCGACACGCTCATCGGCATTTGGGCTAATCGCTACTGCGAAGTCCCTAACCGCTTCCTGTACAATTCGAAGATGAGACGCAGTGGTTCCTGAATTGCGTTCATCAAGCCCCTGGCTAAAACGGAGTGCAATTTCACTGGCATCCGTTTTAGTTAATGTGTCATCCATCTCACGCAACCAGCCTTCCCGAATCCATTTATTGAGATAAGTACCCGCTCCCGTTTCAGTTTCCCAAAGGCCAAGTTCACGGCAGCGTACCAACTCTGCATCAAGTGACACGCGGGCACGACTAAAAGGGACTTCACTATCCTCGGAAAATAACTCCCCCAAAAATGCCAAAATTATAGGAGCATTATCAGCTCTTAACAGTTTCCAGGCAGCACTTTCCTGAAATAGACGGCGGTACTTTGCCTGCAACCCTTGGAAATTCAACTTGCCTCCCTCTGTGTGGTGATGAATAAAAAGCGATTAGATGAGCATTGGCCCACTGCCATTCTTTCCAAAAAGCCACCACCAAGAATTTTGTATAATTTACAATCGATACAATCAAATAAAACCATATCATCATATTTTTTTATTATGTCAACACAAATTACTGACTTTTAAACTATTCAGCGTTGCGACCAATGGGAGAATTAAACTTATTAAACTCACCTATTTTTGAAGAATAGCGGCAACATGATGGTGAAAAACAAAAACTGCTAGCGCAGACAGATAATAAGAAGATAAACAATGTCTTAATTATCATCAACAAGAAAAGCGGTGGGAGTACCCTTTCAAGGTAAAAATGAGCGGTCTGGACAAACCGCCCCGATACAAACAATGGAAAACGCCTACGCGTTACTTTCTACGAACAGGCAAACCAGTACCGCGCTTCCCATCTTGCGGCAAAACCAGCACCGCTACTGACCAAGCCGGCAGCGTGACCGCGCCATCTTTCGCAATTCTGGTACCCGCCGCCAGAGATGTATGGCCCAGTTCCCTTTGAATATTATTCAACTTCAACCCTTTGACGTTAATATCTCTTACTGTGGCAGGATGTGGAGCCGCATTAATCATCACCACCAAACCGTCAAATCGCGAATCACGGTCATCACCAGTAGTATTACCATCATCTATGGTCATCACCAGCAACCCAAGCTGCTGATGCGGCCCAACGTTACGGAAATCAACACGTTGTTTAACCGATGCACCATCACCAAGAGTCATCAGTGGTGAATATTGACGCAAGCGCAACAATTCCTGATAAAAAGCCGCCATCTGTAATAATTCAGTCCGGCCCGGTTTATCTACCACATTTTTCACTTTTTCAATCAATGCATAATTTTCGCCATCAACACGCTGATCCGGCATACCAACATCATAGTTGTTATCCTGGTAGGTGTAGCTAACACGGTTAAACCAATCGCCGGAATTATAGGAATCGCGGGTAAAAGATTTTGAACGTAGTAATTCCGATCCGTGTTGAGCAAAGGCCAATCCTTGCCCAAGGAATGTCGTGGCGAGGGATATTGCCTGCATACGAACTCGTGTTGCCAGATTCGCCTCACGTGCAGCTTTGTAGCTGATTATGTCCCACAGCGTTTGGTTATCGTGCTTAGAGACATAATTAATCACCTCAATGGGATCAGCGGCATAACCGGCTATAGCGCCTTTGTAGTTAATTTCCCTACCCGTTTTTACCGTCCCATCTTTATCGATCATCACAAAATCAGCCAAATTGCCCGCCATGCCAAGACGTACCAGATCCGCCAGATGACGCACCTCATTAGCATCTAACCAAGCCATTTCGTTCAGTAACGTTCCCGCGCCATTGCCCACTCCCTGGTTAATACGAATAGTGTCAGCGGAATCAAACGGCCCACCACCTTGTACCGCGTCGCGCAGTCGATCAGAGAAAGTACCAATTCCAGTGCCTTTAAGATTAATCTGTGAAGCAATCTCGAAACGGTCATCCTGCCCGGAATTCCAACCTTCACCGAAGAAGTAGACCGATGGATTAATCCTACGTACTTTTGCTAGTGCTGATAAAATCTGGGCCTTGGGATGATAGCCCATTAAGTCAAATCGAAACGCGTCGATTTTATAGTCCTTAACCCAAGTCACCAACGAATCTTCAATGAGTTTAGCAAACATGCGGTGCTCTGGAGCCGTATCGTGACAACAAGTGTTAGATTCAACATTGCCCGTAATCTCATCCAAACGATGATAGTACCAAGGCACGACCTTATCCAATACTGAGGATCGGGGCGTCGGCCCGGCTGCGTTGGTATGGTTATACGCCACGTCCATGATCACATTCATCCCCAATTGTTGCTTGATGGCCTGAATCATGGCGCGAAACTCTTTTATACGTACCGAACCTTCCGCATCTGTAGCATAAGAACCTTCCGGTACCGAGTAATGAAACGGATCGTAGCCCCAGTTGTAGGAGTCAGTTTCTGCAATCATTGCATTCAGTTCTTGTACCTGCGGGTTATTAGCATTGTCACCGCTCTTCAGCTCCTGCAACACTTCACCCACAGTCTGTGAACTATTGCAATAACCAGCGAAACGGCTGCTCTTCACCTTTGGGTTGACTTGGCACAAACGGCTAAACGGGTGATTCAGATCAGCCACTTCATTGCTGAATTCATTAATGGAAGCCACATCGAATACTGGCAACAGCTCTATATGAGTGACTCCAGCCTGACTCAATGTCTTAAGGTGTTTGAACATATCGCTGTTGTCAGCGGTGAGAGCTAAATACTTACCACGCCAAGTTTCTGGTACCGTGCCATCTGCAACAGAGAGATCACGAACATGAGCTTCATATATGGTCATACGCGCAATGTCCGCCGGTGTATTTTGCGAACGCGGCATGATCAGGCTATCCCAATTTTGTGGTTTCAGTGCCTCGTCATTTAAATTGATGACTTGACTGTACTCCGAATTGGTAGACAAACTGTGGGAATAGGGATCGGTAACCTCGTAGTGCTCCACATTACGGAAATATGGATGGTATACCGTTAAAGCATAGCGGTAGTAAGCACCAACCAGCTCTTTATCACCTTGCCATGACCAGGAACCACTAACAGGATCACGATTCATTGCATGATTGGCAATGACCTGTTTATTTGCATCATAGATAACCAACCCAACATGTTGAGCAGTAGGCGCCCACAAACGGAAGGTAACACCGGTATCGTTGATTAACGCTCCATATTCCAGTGTGTCAGCAGCATTAGCGAAGCGGTCGTCCAGCACACCAGCCGTTTGTACTTGAGTAGCCGACAATAGCAAGCCAGTTTCATTGGTAGCCAACGCCACCAGATCACCGGTAAGCAGTGTATCAACATCCGTGTCCTCTGGTAGGCGGAACGCTGTTAATTTCTTCAAGTGCGGGAATCGCTCAGCCGCCTTCTGGCTCAGCGTCGTCGGCGTTAACGTCAGATAACTATCGATGAAGTTCCCTTCATCATTAGCTTCCACCTTGCCATTCCGGTTGTAATATAAGCGGACATCAGGCTTATCCGCTCCACCCGACCATAACAACGTCTGGTTGTCGACCCAATGTGCCGAAGCCTGAGAAACACCAAACACAGAATTAAAGGCTGCTGCACGACTGCCATAAATTTGATAATTGCCGGGTATCACAGAAACGGTACGATTACTGAAATCGGAGAAGGAGACTTTCAGGTCACTGTCGATCAATTTATTGTTGTTACCATCACGCACAATAAAATTGATACAGCCCTCGTTCTTGGTTAACGGTATCACCCAGTAAGGCCCATAACTATCGCTACCCGTGGGAGTTGCACTGGTGTCGTTCCAGCTTGATGAAGGGGAAGCCAAGGCATCACAATTTTTATCGTTCCATAAGTAGAGGGTGTTGGTACTGTAGTCACGGTTCGTTGTTGGGCTTTGACTTAATTTAGCAATGTCCACCAAGTGGATCACTGCCTGAAAATTGCCAGCAGTAGCAGCTTCACTGGGTATTTTATTAGGGATATGCGCCATCGGTTCCTCCGGGGTTTTGGGTAAAGAACGATTGTTATCACAGCTAGCCAGTAGCAAAACGAATGTGCTGCTTAATAGGGCTAGGTAAGCCCTTTTCCAGAAGGGAGCTACCATAATCAGACCTTTTTAATAGAAATAAATCGTCGCCGATATTATTGTTAATAAAATAGGAATGAAATATTAAATAATGTCTCAGATGAGTCAGCATCCTCCTAGTTTTGATACTAAGAGGGAGGAGACGTTAGGAGGAGATACTTTTTCGTGATATTGCGCACGATAATAATGTAATAATCTTTTATTACATAAGCCTAGTGTGAATTTATTTGTATTATTCCATTAGATATAAGTGTAACTTGTTACAGGACCTACACCTGCGTAAAGTTTGTCCTTCTACGTCCATTTATATTTTCATCCCAATTAAAGCCAAACTCATCACTATGATAAGCTGTTAAGATTAAAATTGGTTTTCCATTATAATTTAGAATCGTAATATAATAGGGTTTTATAAACAACTTAAATGACAGGATATGAACTATAGAGATAGCGATATTATAGTGTTATATACCCGTCATCTTTCAAGTTGCCTCTTTGTTGGCTGCACTCACTCACCCCGGTCACATCGTTATCTATGCTCCTGGGGATTCGTTCCCTTGCCGTCGCGATGCATCTTGAAATCCATAGGGTATAGAATGATAATCTAGAAGAATATCTATAGAGCTAACTAAATTGAAATAACATTCAATTCAATAAATTTTCCAAATGCCTATTACAAGTATTTTGATTTGCAATATTATTATAAAATCAACAACAGAACTAATTATGTAAATACAAGTATATTTATTTATAATAATTGCTATTTTAAAATAAAACTGAGGCTAAATATGACCTATTAACCATAAACAAAATCAATGAAAGGCAATAATTTAATTCCAGTTATTGCCTCTATGCAAATTACGATAATGAAAGATATTAAACCTAAATTCCATATTCCTAATATCAACATAACGAATATTTTAATCATAAGTAGAAATAGATATTTAATTCATTATCGTTATCCCGTACATTTTATAAATCATTATGATTAAGATAACTCTGATGAAATTTTCTGAATTGCATCAAGAGCACACTGTTGGTCTAAAGAACCACTCGGTGCACCACCAATACCAATTGCACCAATCACTTCATCACCAGATTTAACAGGAACACCACCACCGAGTAATAGGAAACCTGGAATATCCCCTAAATATTGAGCACCAAGATTTGATTGTGCGGTTTTCATTACGTCCTCTGATGTTCTCTGAGTAGATAACGCAGTATAAGCTTTCATTTTGCTCGCCTCAACGGTATGCAACCCGGCTTTATCCATACGCTGAACCGCTTTTAAAACCCCACTTTTATCAATAACAGAAACCGCCACGTTATAATTATTCGATTTACAGGACTGAATTGCCTCAGAAGCTAATTTATTCGCTACCTCAAGAGTAATATTACGTTCAGTAATTAATGATGAAGCAAAAGCAGATTGAGCGAATAAACCTGCTGCCAGGACAGTATAGAAAAGAGAATGTTTCATAGGTAAACCTCATTAAGTTTAAGTTGATGAATTATCCTGTTCTAACTTAATGAGATTTATCGGCTATAGCTATTCGTCCAATTACTTATTCGACTCAGTAGAAATACTTAGTCATAAGATAATGACTTAAATAATTCATACTCTTTGACTAACTGCGGTAAAGAATGTATATCCAATTTATGAAATATATTGGCTCGATGAACCTCAATAGTACGTGGTGATAATGATAACTGTTGAGCAATTTGTTTGCTGGTTTTACCTTCCAAAATAATTTTCATCACCTCCCTTTCACGTTCAGATAACTGGCTAAATTTAGCTTTTAACTGCTCATATATCTGACGTTGCTTAAATACTTTCTGATGAAATAATAATGCACTTGATACTGTTTCAATGAGTAAATCTGCATCAATAGGTTTGGTTAAAAACTCGAAAGCACCGTTCTTAAAAGCACGACGACAAATATCAATATTTCCGTGTCCTGTCATGATAATAACCGGTAATGTACTATTGAGTTTTAAAAGATCGTCCTGCAATGCCAATCCAGGTTTTCCCGGCATACGAATATCCAATAAAATACACCCCTGAAGCGCTGCAATATTCTTACTGCCAATTTCATCAAGAAATTCTTGCGCACCAGGAAATGAAATTACCTGCCAATTCATTGTTTCTAATAACATAGATAATGAGTCACGGATCGCTTCATCATCATCAATAAGATAAATCACTGCCGCCATTACTTCTCCTTACCTTTATTAGTTGGTAACCAAATAATAAAACGCGCTCCTCCTGTTTCACAATTTTCAGCATTAATATCACCACCAAGTTTATGAATTAATGTTTCTGTTAACGTCATTCCCAGCCCCATACCTTGTTGACGTGTTGTGAAGAATGGAATAAATACGTTTTTTAAAGCTTCATCACTTAGTCCAGGACCACCATCTGTTATCATGATTTTTATCATTTCATTAATATAGGCGATATCGATGCGGATCCAATTTTGATATTCTGACCGACTTTGACCTTGCTGCGCCTGAATAGCATTACTGATTAAATTGTGAAATATTTGCTCAATCCACAATGGCTCGGCAGATATCATTGGCAATTCATCACAAATATGTTTTATTATCTTAATCTTACCCGCCTTAATTTCATTTTCGAGCAATATCTCAACTCGACCTAATATCGGTAAAATATTTACAGATTGTAAAATAATACTACCCGTCGTCAGTTTTTGACGGTACTGCGTTAATAAATTTGCGATTCGTTGAGTTTGCAAAATTGATGAATCCAGTATTAACGTTACTTTATCATATTGCTGCTTTTTCATTAACCGCAATGCGGTTTGGTTATAACTCATAATTGCCGTCAAAGGCTGATTTAATTCATGAACAACACCTGTTGCCACTTCATCCATTGTATTTAAGCGAGTAAATTCAAAGAAATGTGCTCGTAAATCAGCAATTTTCCTCAATCTTTTATTCTTCTGAATTAAAAAGATAAAACAGATAATCACTGCCCATAAAAAACTCAGACAAGCAATATAACCCCACGGAATTTTAGACCATTGTTGATCGTTACCCACTTTAAGCACAAAAGGCTGAAAACGATTGGTTAACTTTTTCTCCCAGTTCCAAAAATAGTGCTCTTTCTCCAGTCCATACGTAATCAATGGGCGATTATTCCAATCCAGTTGTACCATTCGAAATTGTGAAAATAATGATAGATCTTTCATTAAGATATTAAGATCTATTAATAACCGGATATTATCGCGTTTACTATTAAGCCAATATCTTCCCTCTCCCTCTTCACTGATTATAGGGAATATTAATACATTCATTGGCATCTCTTGTAATCCGACGATTTGTGGAAAATTTTCCTGTAGCTGATCTAATTCGATATTAGTATCCGTTAGTGATACAATCGCGTCATGTTGTGCCAGCTTTTCACTCAGCTCTCGATAAAGAATATTAAATGAAACTGTTTGTTGTTGATAATTCTGATTTAGTGAATGATTAATCATTCCCAAAATAGTCAAACCTGTTAACACAACCCACGCTAAAAAATGCCACATATGATTACCTGAAAAGATATCTTTCATGACGTTAAAGTACAGTCAGAATATATAAAAGAAACGGCTATTAAACAGAATGAGTTGAATTTTAGAGAACATTTGGCATCGAGCAGCATATTAAAATTCGTTATAGCGTAATTATTTCATCAAAACATTTCTTAAAATAAATAGTTGCCTATGGTAAATGAAACTCCAGCTCTAGCTTATTTTGTCTAAGCATGTTTCATGCCCCTGATCAAATTATTTCGATAGATAGACCCCAGATAAGAGTTTCGGTGACCCCTGTCAAGGCTCTTAATATCATGTCAAATTTACTGAATAATCTAAGGTAATCACCTAATAAATCGACTCGATGAAAGGGTTTTCTTTCCCTTGGACATCACACCGATATCTAAAAAAATAGCAATATTTATCAAATAGTTAAGATAAATCCTCACCATTATTCTATATTTGACCAGAAAAAACACTTTACAATCGATAGTGATAATTATTATCATTCGTATCGCTTTCAGATGAACTGCCTTCAGGGTACAGATGAAAGCACGACATTGCTCACATTGCTTCCAGTGTTTACTTTAGCCAGCCAAGTGCTGGCTTCTTTTTATTAATTAATCCAGTCACCCTTTGTTTAAAATATTTGAATTTTTAAGTCAGATTTTTAAGCTTTAATGCTATCTCTTCTCAATTAGACTGTAAAAACCATTGAGGAGATTTAAATATGATCCATTTACGCAAAGCATCAGATCGCGGCCATGCCGATCATGGCTGGTTAACTAGTTGGCATACCTTCTCATTTGCCAGCTATTACGATACTAATTTTATGAATTTCTCAGCATTGAGAGTCATTAATGAAGATTTCATCAAAGCAGGTCAAGGTTTTGGTACCCATCCGCATAAGGATATGGAAATACTGACCTATGTTCTTTCTGGCGCCGTTGAACACCAGGATAGTATAGGAAATAAAGAGCGAGTACCTGCTGGTGAATTCCAAATTATGAGCGCAGGTACCGGCATTCGCCACTCAGAATACAATCCGAACAGTGATCGCCAATTGCATCTGTATCAAATTTGGATCATCCCAAGTAAAACGGGTTTAACACCGCGCTACGAACAAGGTCGCTTTGATGATGTACAAGGCCGCCAACTGGTGCTCTCGCCTGATGCGCGGGGTGGTTCACTAAAAGTATTTCAGGATATGACTTTATGGCGTTGGGTACTTGAGGATCACGAAACCGCCGAATATGTCGCAGAAAAAGGCCGTTATATTTGGATACAAGTCATTCGTGGCGAAGTGACGGTTAATGGCGTCAAAGCCACCACCAGCGATGGTCTGGCTATTCGAGATGAAGTCAATATTCAACTTAGCAGCAGCAGTGATAGTGAAATATTGTTGTTTGACCTTCCTCCAATATAAATATCAAATAAGCCTCACCCTAACGGATGAGGCTAAAAAATTCACAATTACAGTTTAGGACCTGCTTTCACTAAAGCTTCTCCCGCCGGTGTATCGGTATATTTATCAAAGTTGTCGACAAAGCGATGAGCCAAATCTTTCGCCCTCTCTTCCCATTGAGATTTATCTGCATAAGTCTTACGTGGGTCAAGAATATCGGTATCCACACCCGGTAACGCTGTCGGAACCGCTAGATCGAAAATAGGTAATGTAATGGTATCAGCTTCTTCAATATCACCATTTAAGATGGCATCAATGATCCCACGGGTATCCTTAATCGAGATTCGTTTACCCGTCCCATTCCAGCCAGTATTCACCAGATAAGCCTTAGCACCTGCGGCCTGCATACGTTTTACCAAGACTTCCGCGTATTGGGTTGGATGCAAAGTCAGGAATGCGGCACCAAAACAAGCAGAAAATGTAGGTGTTGGTTCAGTCACACCACGTTCGGTACCTGCCAATTTTGCCGTAAAACCAGATAGGAAGTGATATTGAGTCTGTTCGGGTGTCAAACGAGATACCGGAGGTAACACACCAAATGCGTCCGCAGTCAAGAAGATGACCTTAGTTGCATGGCCCGCTTTGGAAACCGGCTTAACAATGTTTTCAATATGGTTGATAGGATAAGAAACACGGGTGTTTTCAGTTTTTGAACCATCATGGAAATCAACCGTGCCATCTGTCAGTACAGTAACATTTTCCAGCAACGCATCACGTCTAATCGCATTGTAGATATCAGGTTCCGCTTCTTTGGACAGATTGATGGTTTTCGCGTAACAACCACCTTCAAAGTTGAATACACCGTCATCATCCCAACCGTGCTCATCATCACCAATCAGCTTACGTTTTGGATCAGTAGAAAGTGTGGTTTTACCTGTACCAGACAAGCCGAAGAAAACCGCAACGTCCCCTTTTTCACCCACGTTGGCAGAACAGTGCATCGAAGCAATTCCTTTCAGTGGCAACAGGTAGTTCATCATAGAGAACATCCCTTTCTTCATTTCGCCACCGTACCAGGTACCACCAATAAGCTGTATACGCTCTGTCAGGTTAAACGCGACAAAGTTTTCAGAGTTCAAACCCTGCTCTTGCCATTGCGGGTTGGTGCATTTTGCACCGTTCATCACAATAAAATCTGGTTTGAACTCAGCCAACTCTTCATCTGACGGACGGATAAACATGTTTTTAACAAAGTGGGCCTGCCATGCAACTTCTGTGATAAAGCGGACTTTCAATCGTGTATCTGCATTAGCACCACAGAAAGCATCAACTACAAACAAACGTTTGCCTGAAAGCTGTTTAGTTACCAAGCCTTTCAGGTATGTCCATGTTTCCTGCTGTAATGGCTTGTTATCATTTTTACCTTTTCCCTGGTCAGCCCACCATACGGTGTCACGGGTGACATCATCACGAACAATGTACTTATCTTTGGGGGAACGACCCGTGAAGATCCCCGTATCGACAGCCACAGCCCCCAGGTTGGTCAGAGTGCCACTCTCGCAGCCTTCGAGTGAAGGTTTGGTTTCTTCTGAAAATAACAACTCATAGCTTGGATTATAAATAATTTCATTAACATCATGGATTCCATAGTCCGCGAGTTCCTGCGGGGTAATACCTTTAACACTCATGTTATTGCTCCTGGGTAGTCACGCTTTTTCTGTGAGCAATAATAAATAGTTATGATTAATTAACAGCGATAGTTATCAAAAAATTGAAAACCCACTATTTTTTTAAGTTTAATCTGGGGCCAAAGGCACAAAAGCAGTTTTGAGTATTATGGATATTGCTAGAAAGGCGCGAATCCGCGCCTTAAAAGGTGAGAAAATTTGTTTAGATAGAATATCAATGGAGCTGATTCTTTTTTTCTGTTCTGATTGCAGCAAGATCATCAGCATCAAAAATATGGTGCGTGCCGCAATACTCACACGCCATATCAATGGCGCCATCTTTCTGCAAAATATGATTAACATCCTCATCGGAAAGTGTGACTAATGTGTCAGCATAACGTTGGCGAGAACAAGTACAACGGAATTCAACCGCTTGTGGTTCATATAATATGACATCCTCCTCATGATAAAGGCGGTGCAAGATCTCCTTAACTTCCAATGAAAATAACTCTTCACCTTTAATGGTTGCGGTAAGTTGCACCAGATGATCAAAAGCTTCTGCACTCCCCTGCTCCGCTGTTGGCAGAATTTGTAACAACATACCACCAGCAGCAACTCTTCCATCCTGAATGCCTGTACGGATAAATAGACGAGTGGGTAGCTGTTCAGACTGTCTGAAATAATCATCAAGGCAATCCGCCAGTGTTTCACCTTCCAACGCAATCACTCCCTGATAACGCTTACCATGAGTCGGTGTAATGGTAATAACCATATAGCCTGTACCCACCATCTGTTTCAAGCTGCTATTTTCAGTCACTAATCCATCAATACGAGCGAGACCACGCATTTGTTGCTGATGATTACCATTAATAACGGCTAATTTGACCGGGCCATCTCCCTGAATCTGAACCGTAATATCGCCATCAAATTTCAGGGTTGCAGTTAATAGACTAGTTGTTACCAACAGTTCTCCCAATAATTGCTGTACCGGCTGCGGGTAATCATGATTATCCAAAACATTCTGGTAAGTCTCACTGGCTAAAACCAGCTCACCACGTACAGAATAATTCTCAAATAAAAAGCGGTGTAATTGGTCTTGTTTAAACATATCTCTCTCATTCGAGCAGGTTATTCCTGCCCACTTAATTTATCGTTTTTAAACTTAATCAGCGTGCGTCTTTCTTTTTTATCCGGCCGGCGATCAGGATGAGGCATAGTTAATGCATTCATTTTTCGAGCAATTGCCATTTTTTCCCGGTTAGTAATACTCGCTTCCGTCTCTTGGTAAAGTTGTTGCGCCTCCGGCGCACCGCGCCGATGATTGCTTAGTGCAAGAACTTCAACTATACGTTCATCATTACCCTGACGCAGTTTAATTGCAGCCCCTAGTTCAACCAATTTACTCGGTTTACTTCTTTGACCATTATAGTGAACTTTACCACCGTCTATCATTTCCCGTGCAATAGCCCGTGTTTTATAAAAACGAGCCGCCCACAGCCACTTATCCAGACGGACAGCTTGATCGGAGTCTGAATTACCCTTCATTTTTCTTCTCACTATCAGCTTCGGCAAATAAAATAAATCCTAACATGCCATTGTCGATTATCGCCAATGCGTAGGCGGAAAAAGTGTATTAAAACAGTTATCGTAATATTGACTGATTTTGTTTATACGTTGTTTATTCTGCCGATTTTTCTTAATAACCAGCACAAAATTAATGATTAAGGTCGTAAAAAGAGCCAAGAATAAAATAGTGGTACCAATACAACGAGCAAGTGTCATGGTATCTAGTTCACTATGCAGCACAATCCGGCGGGTTCCATTACTATCTACGGACAATTCCATGACAATTCCCGTTGTCTCAAAGGGTGTTTGCAATACCATATCCGATAACCGCTGTAACTCACGCCATTGTTCCAACGCACTATGATCTTCCAACACACTATGGTCATAAGAGATGATGGCTGGCGTTATATATTCAACCAGTTGTTTGCCTTCATCACTGATAAGTAGAACACCGCCAGGAGAAGGGCTATTAAGCAGCATTGCAACTTTATCTATTTCCCGGTAGATAAATGATGATGTCGTCGCATCAACCAATTTCCCTAAAGCTTCAGCACCTGCCGGGCGCAATAAAACATGAATGCCATCCAGTTTGCCACTTTCTGCATTCTTTAACAAAGTTAGCCAATCAATAGCACTACCCAGGTTAACCAAAGCATTTTTCAATCGTAAACAGTCTGTTTCTTTTTCACATAGTTTTTTAGTTTTCAATACAATATCAGAGAAATCTTCCAATAAGATCATACTAGATTTGAAAATCTCCTGAGTAAGGTCTGGATTTATTACATCGTCATTTTCCTGTAAACGTAATTGTTTATTAACAGTCGCGATCAGTTTAGCTGCATTTTCTATAATTTCTGATTCTGGTATTGGCAGTGGATTAACCCTATTCCAATATATCCCCGAACAATCTAACGGAGAAAAATAGGTGTCGCCTTTACCGTTCATATTGTTTGGGGGCATATAACACATACCAATCCCTTTTGCTTTTAGGATATCCCCAACTCGCAATTCCATCCCTTCTATCATATCAACGTCAGTGATAACTTTTGTGATGCTGCCACGCAACCAAGCAAAACTGAGTTTCATCGGTACACTAACCGGCTGATAAAAATAGAGTAGTAACATAATAAGCAAGCAGCTAACGATCATCATGAGATTTTTTCCATAACGACGATAAGGGTAATTTTTCTCTTCATCATGCAAAGAGAGATAATGCCCTTGCCTGACTACCTGACCGTTAGTGTAAATATCAATATTGGTTTTCTGATCAAAATAGTGAGCAACATAGGGCTCCCAATGAGGAGGATAGATTAAATCAATCCCACCAAGAGAAATATTACTCATTTGTCCTTGTTCAAATTCGCCAAATAATCCCCATCGTTTTGGTATACCGGTAAGACAGTGAATATCCTGGCGCCTGCATATTGAAAGTGGGCAAAGTAATGGCCAAAAACTGACAACGACTAAACTACCTGCAATCAACATCAGCCACGGCAAAAGCAGTGCCGGTGAAAGTAACGCAAGAAACCAAATGAAAAATCCGAAACACAAAAATCCCCCCTCCCAAATACCCGATGAGTGATTCAACCGGTATTCCTCCAATGTCTCTTTACGAATATTTTGTAACTTTACGCTGGTTTCACCATTTTTTTGGATCGATGCCTGCTGATGAGATATATCTGAGATTACCGGAGCAGAAGGAAAATCCTGTTGAAAATCTTTCAGAAAGTGACCATTAATCGAAACAACCAGTGGTATTGTCGCAGTGTGAACAACATCAATAATATTCTGCTGTTTAATAAAAGGCTCAAGGAAAAACGGCAAATGAATTTCTGCCATATCAATATAATAACGCCAGCTATGTCGTTCATCTGAGGCAACAGAAAACCGGGTAATGGAATGACAGATAGTATAAACCATATCATTTTTACCCATCAGAATTGGCCAACTTGTTTTATTAATACGGTCTGTTACAACTGGCGGCAACACTCGATTCAAATAACATTCAATAGCCTGGTATTCATCAGCATTAAGTTTACGATAAGTTGGTTCAGCAACAGAAGGCAGATAACGGGCGCTATCATGTAGCTTCCATTTGAAAATCAGAAAGGAAGCCATGACAACCAGGCTAATTATCAAGATAGCCAATATAACGACTGTTACACTCATTTTATCCCTATACCTATGACAATCTTGCTATTGTTGTTTGCAAATTAGCAACTACACGTTAAGTTCTGAATTAGGTTATTTCTATTTATTTTTTTAATTTATTTTACAATGAGTTACATAATAACGCACTAAACTATATACAACATAGATCTATTTCCAAAGAGAATAAAGATAACAGTAACAACAATAACCAGCGATAATCACTATCATTTATCAAAATAATCGGCCATATTTAGTCAAGCTATGGAGTGTACCTAATTTCATCATAAAATCTAAGGTTAATGAAATAATTTATGACGTAATAATGCACAGGCACTCAACTCAACCAATATTAAATCATCAGGGGCAATTATGAATGACCTGAAAAACCCTAAAATCCTAAACATAGAGGACATTGCCCATTCACGTTTATTTCATATTCAGTCAGTTGATCTCGAATTTAGTAACGGCGTAAAACGTGTTTATGAACGGATGCGTCCGGCCAATCGAGAAGCTGTTCTGATAATCCCGGTCATTGGGGATGAATTGCTACTTATTCGTGAGTATGCAGTCGGCATTGAACAGTACGAATTGGGCTTTCCTAAAGGCGCGATTGACCCTGGGGAAAGTATCTTCGAAGCAGCTAACCGTGAGTTAAAAGAAGAAGTCAGCTTTGGTGCCAGAAAAATAGAACAATTAGCCAAACTCACTATGGCCCCATCCTATTTTTCCAGCAAAATGAACATTGTTATTGCCGAAAATCTCTATCCAGAAAGCCTGGAAGGGGACGAACCTGAACCACTACCACAAATACGTTGGCCGATAGCAGATATGATGTCATTACTGGATCACGCTGATTTCAACGAAGCACGCAATGTCTGCGCCCTATTTCTGGCACAAAGATACTTAACACACCGTTGAAGTTCACAGGCACAACAGCGCTTCGTTGTGCCTGTTTTATCATCAGAATAACTCCTGACTTTCACCATTCTCAATTAAAGTTGTGCCAACTTCTTGCACCGCACTCTCTGTAGGTTGAGTGCCGTCAATGAAGTATTCACTACGGGTATCTCCGCCGCCACCAGCAAGTTTACCTGTTTTACGATCTATCACGGCAGAAACAATCCCCGGAGGAGGTGTAACTTCTTTTTCAGGAACCCCCTCCAGCGCAATTTTCATAAAATCATCCCAAATTGGCTGTGCACTCTTAGCACCCGCCTCACCGCCACTGGCTGCTGTACGGCCAAGGCTTCTACGATGGTCATCAAAACCAATCCAAACCGTCGTGACAATATCTGGCCCATAACCTGAGAACCAAGCATCTTTTGAACTATTAGTTGTCCCAGTTTTGCCACCAATATCACGACGTTTCAGATCGCGTGAAGCACGCCAACCCGTACCTGACCAACCCAGCTCACCAAAGATATTGCTATTCAAAGCATCATGGATCAAAAATGCCAACTGAGTACTGATAACATGAGGAGCATATTCTTGCGCACCTTCACGGCTATCAATTACCGGAGCTCTTTCCAATTCAGGTAACGGCAATATCTCTTGTTGGCTGACATGAGATTGAGCAACATTCTCAATCGAGTTTTCAGACAGTTCGATTGAACGTACCGTATCCCCATAAATTACTGGAATATCGCACTGCGGACATGCAATTTTAGGTTTAGCCTCAAAGAGAACATCGCCATCTTCGTTTTCAATCTTAGTAATAAAGTAAGGATCGATCAGATAGCCACCATTGGACATAACAGAATACCCTCGTACCATTTGCATTGGTGTGAATGATGGCGAGCCCAAAGCCAGAGATTCTGTTCGTACTATATTTTGTGCCGGGAAACCAAACCGTTGCAGGTAATCAGCGGCATAATCGACTCCCATTGCTCGCATTGCTCGAACCATCACGACGTTCTTCGATTGCCCTAATCCCTGACGCAAACGGATTGGCCCAACATAAGTCGGTGGTGAGTTTTTCGGGCGCCAATCAGTACCGGCTCCTGCATCCCAACGGCTAATTGGTAAGTCATTCAGCAGTGAAGCCAATGTCAGCCCTTTATCCATCGCTGCGGTATAGAGAAATGGTTTAATATTAGAACCAATTTGACGTAATGACTGAGTGACACGGTTAAATTTACTCAAGTTGAAATCAAACCCACCAACCAGCGCCTTCACAGCACCATCATTCGGATCAATAGAGACCAAAGCAGCATTAGCTTCCGGCACTTGTGCCAACCACCAAATATCCTTTACTTTCCGAACCCAAACCTGTTCACCAACTTGAACCACTTCATTCACACTACGAGGAATCGCACCCTGAGCACTATCAGATTTGAACTTTCTGGCCCAACGGACACCCGCTATGGACAATTCTACACTGCTGCCATCAGGCAACATCACTATCGCCTGATCACTACCCGCTTTGGTCACTACTGCCGGCATTAACGACCCATAATTTGGTAAAGTCTTAAGCTTCTTGACAATCTGTTCTCGATCCCAAGCAGGTTCGCCCACTTTCCACAAAACTTCCTGCGCCCCACGGTAGCCATGACGCACATCATAATCAATGAGGTTATTACGAACCGCATCCACGGCAGCTAACTGAAGCTTACGGGTAATCGTGGTATAAACTTTATAACCGTCGGTATAAGCATTCTCACCATAACGCTCAATCATCTCCTGACGCACCATCTCGGACAAATAGGGCGCAGAGAAAGCAATCTGAGGTGCATGGTAATTAGCAACCAACTTTTCACTTCTAGCTTGATTATATTGCTGCTGAGTAATATAGCCCTCATTGAGCATACGGCTCAGAACCACATTACGGCGGTTAATCGCTCGGCCATAAGAATAAAGCGGGTTAAACGTAGAAGGTGCCTTTGGCAAACCAGCAATCATGGCTATTTCACTCAGTGTCAACTCATTGACACTCTTACCAAAATAAACTTGAGCCGCAGCCCCAACACCATAAGCCCGGTAACCAAGGTAAATTTTATTGAGATAGAGTTCGAGGATCTCATCTTTATTCAGCAATTGCTCAATCCTGATGGCCAGAAAAGCTTCCTTGATTTTACGCATCAACGTCTTCTCAGGAGTGAGAAAGAAATTTCTCGCCAGTTGCTGAGTAATGGTACTTGCCCCTTGTGATGCATGACCTGAACTCATCGCGACAGAGGCTGCCCGGATAATCCCTACAGGATCAACCCCGTGATGTTCATAAAAACGGCTGTCCTCCGTTGCAATGAACGCCTTCACCATAATGGGTGGAATTTCGGACAGCTCAAGAGGCATACGGCGTTTTTCACCATATTGGGCAATAAGCTCGCCATCTGCACTGAACACCTGCATTGGTGTCTGTAATCGAACATCCTTTAATGTCGCCACATCAGGTAACTGAGGCTCGATATATTTGTACATACCAAAAATCGAGGCTGTTCCCAGAAAAATGCAACTCACGACAAAGACTAGAAAATACTTTACGAACTTCACCTGAAATTTCCCATGCCATGTTAGTCGGGTGGTTTATAAACAATCGGCGCGTAGTATAAAGGTTACACAGCACCTTGAATATGGTCTTTTATTAAAATTACTGATATGGAGATCGATAGTTATGTATTCACCAAAATGGTATGTCGGATTGGACATCCAAAATGGCATCCTTCGCGCCGTCGCAGCTATAAAACGCCGAGATGGCTGGCAGCTTCGCCACTGCTGGCAATATCTTTTATCTGACGCGGTCATGCCAGAGGGCCGTTTACAACGGCCAGAAATATTATGTGATATTTTAAATCAATGGCGCCAAGAATTACCTAAAAAAATCAGTTTCAGACTCGCCCTACCTGTACAACAAACATTGCAGAAGAGTCTGATTTTACCTCCAGATATCAATCTTAAAGAGCCGGAACAAGGCTGGTTTATCAACGCCAGTGCCGAGAAACAATTTCCCTTTAACACCCGAGAACTAGCGCTGGATTACCGTATTATTGAACAAAACGCCTACATCAGCGCCGCTCGCCAGAAAGATCTCAACCTCTGGCTACAATGTCTTGCACAAGCAGGAATATTTCCAGACGCCATTGATATTGCCCCCTGTGCCCTACGCTATATAGCGCAATATGCTGGCGTTCCCGCTGATAGTTGGCTGTTACACAGGCAACAATCTGGCTGGCTATGGGTATCTCCTGCCAATGTCCCCTTCGCTTATGATCTAGTATCAGCAAATACGGCTGTTTCTCCACAGCAGATTATCCGTCAATTATTTACTTCATCTATGGCTGAACAGCCTGTTTACTACAGTAGCTACCAACAAGAAGCCCTACCTGAAGGAACTTACTCTTGGGATATGTTGACAGCATTTCGTCACTATCAACCACCACTGCCAATCCAACTGATGGAATATGTGATAGCTGGTGGTTTAGCACTCAGACCGGATGATAAGTAACGATGTATCAGGTTAATTTTCTACCTTGGCGCCAAACCCAGCTAAAACATCGTTATCGTTGGTGGGCGATTCTTCTCTTATTGCAATTGATATTGTGGCTGACAATGCTCGTCTGGATGTTATTAAAACAACAGGAAACGATTAACCAGTATCAAAGACAATGGCAGCAACTCAACCAGCAACAATTATATTTGCAACAACAGATAACTCAGACAGAGGAGGCGGTTAATCTTCACAACAAACTGGCCTATAAATTAAAACAACAACAAACGTGGCTGAAACAGAACCAACAACATTGGCAATTATTCAATGAATTACCTGAATTATTACCGGAAGGAAGTTGGTTAACCGCTTTCGATGATCAGGCAGGTCAATTAAAACTGGTTGCTAATAGTCTGGATTATTCCAGTATGACGTCTCTGCTGGATAATCTTGAAAACAACGGGCAATTGTCTGAAATTCAACTAAAAAAGATGACCACTACCGAACAACAAATTAGACAATTTATTATTGACGCTAACTGGCAGACGGAGATATCCGATGATAAAAAGTGACTATCTATGGTGGTTTGCCAAACCAACCTGGCTGCTCTTTATCTGGCAGCAGGCTATTATCATGCCATTTCTGATTCTGTTTTATCTCTTCTTCTGGCAAGAAAGAATTGAACAGCGAAGTAGCCTGACACAAAAAATAGCAGCTCAACAAATCAATACCAAAGCAGCTAATGAACGACTAAATCAGCTACCGCTATTGGAAGATATACAACAACACATCAACCAAATAGAAAATGGACTCAGTAAGCCGCGACAAAATGAGGTAAAAATTACCGCAATAAAACAATTACAACAGCCATTGATAAACTCTGGCGCGCAAGTTCTTGAGTGGCAACGTAAAAAAGAAGGGGAAAAAACGCTCTGGCAAATCACAATTTATTTGAACTACGAACAGATGCTAAGTTTTCTTGAGGCGTTACAAGCGTTATATCCACCGCTGCTGATTAAACAGCTTTCCATTTCACCATCAGGTGAATCCCTAAACATCAAAATCACCCTGTCAGAAACCTCACATGAGGAATTTTATGACTAAAAAATTTATTCTGTTTATCCTTTTTCTGCCCGCTATTGTTGTTGCAGAAATAAGAAATCCTTTTACTCCCCCGATGATAGAGACAGAAGAGCAATCGGTTGAGTTATTTGATCAATCAGTCAATGAGACCGAAATTCAGTCCCTCTCAACCGTATTACAATATGCAGATGCAGAAAGAATCGCCATGAATCTCAGGCAAAATACGCCCGCACTGATAACAAAAGAAGGTAAAGTTGATTTTGATCCTGAAACTAACAGTTTAATTTTACAGGATACCCCCATCGCCATCGCACAGATAAAAAGCTGGTTGAAAGAGATAGATACACCACAGCAGCAAGTGCAGATTACTGCACATATCGTGACCAGTAGCCGAGAAGCATTACATGAACTCGGCATTTACTGGGGTATGCCGATAGGAGAGCAGATTAATACATCAACTGGTATAAACCGACTCAATATCAACCAAGCAGCCAGCGATAACATGCATCGATTTGCGTTCAATATTGCCCGCATTCACACCAGTTTGCTGGAAATGGAGCTCAGTGCCTTAGAACAAGAAAACCAACTAGATATTATCGCTAGCCCAAGACTAACCGCCTCTCATCAACAGTTAGCCAGCATCAAGCAAGGCTCTGATATTCCTTACATCAGCCAAGAAAAAGAGAAAAGTACCGTGCAATTTAAAGAAGCCGTACTAGGAATGGAAGTCACACCCCATATACTGAGAAAAAACAAAATCAGGCTCTCTCTGAAAATCAGTCAAAACATGCCAGGGATCTCAATAAGTCAAGGAGGAGGTGAGAATTTAACCATCGACAAACAGGAAATAATAACTCAAGTTACTGTAAAAAATGGTGAAACACTTATTCTCGGTGGAATTTTTCAACAGAAAAAAGGCGAGCAAACCCAGAAGGTCCCTTATCTATCGGACATCCCACTAATCGGCTCATTATTCAACCAAAAAGGTCATAAACACAGCCGACGTGAGTTAGTCATATTTATTACACCTCAATTGATGGACATTTGATCAAAAATAAAAATATAACCATTATATCAGTGAGTTGGATATAAAAAACTTAACTGTTCCGTATGATGATGCGCAGATTTTTCCAACTAATCCTGTTTATAGATTTGACGCTGAGTCCGATTTAGCATACAAGAGTTAACTAATTGAGTGGTCGGGTTTAACATCACAATAATCAGCCAATGAAACCAGAGCTTCCGTCACAAAAAGCTCGTCGTTGATTTATATAGTTGCAAAACTGGCTGATGTACTGAGATAATTTTGTTATCTGATCTCACATTACCGCTCATGAGGTTTCAGTTTAGGTCCCGCTGCTGATTTTGATTAGCGGGGCGGGTTATCATTAACGAATAGTCTTAGTAATACCAAAAACATGGCAGAGAAACGTAATATCTTTCTGGTTGGGCCTATGGGTGCCGGCAAAAGCACTATTGGTCGTCAGTTAGCTCAGCAACTCAATATGGAGTTTTACGACTCCGATCAAGAAATTGAGCGACGTACCGGAGCTGACGTGGGCTGGGTATTCGATGTGGAAGGCGAAGAAGGCTTCCGCGAACGCGAAGAAAAAGTGATTAACGAACTCACTGAAAAACAAGGCATTGTACTGGCGACTGGCGGAGGTTCTGTGAAATCCAGAGAAACCCGTAATCGTCTGTCTGCCCGTGGGGTCGTGGTCTACTTGGAAACCACCATTGAAAAACAGTTAGCACGCACTCAGCGCGATAAAAAACGTCCTTTACTTCAAGTTGATGCACCAGCACGTGAAGTTTTAGAAAATTTAGCAAACGAACGTAATCCTCTGTATGAGGAAATTGCTGATGTCACTATCCGTACCGATGAACAGAGCGCTAAAGTTGTCGCTAACCAAATCATTGAGTTACTGGAAAAAAACTGATTCAAGCAAGTCTGTACAGCGATAAATAATTAAGGCGAAGGCTGCTTATGGAAAAGATCACTGTCACTTTAGGGGAACGTAGTTACCCAATTACCATTGCAAAAGGGCTATTTGACGATCCTTCTGCTTTTGCACCATTGAAAGCAGGCCAGCAAGTTATGCTGGTGACGAATCAAACCCTAGCTCCGCTGTATTTGGCAAAAGTAAAAGCCACCTTGCAGCAAACCGGGATTCGGGTAGATGAAGTGGTTCTACCTGATGGTGAACAGTACAAATCTCTTTCTGTATTAAATGACGTATTTTCTGCCTTGCTGGAAAATAACCATAGCCGGGACACAACGCTTATCGCTCTCGGTGGCGGCGTAATCGGTGATTTAACTGGTTTTGCCGCCGCCTGTTATCAACGTGGTGTCCATTTTATTCAAATGCCTACCACCCTTCTTGCCCAGGTTGATTCCTCTGTCGGAGGAAAAACCGCAGTAAACCATCCCCTTGGCAAGAACATGATAGGTGCATTCTATCAACCAGTCTCTGTGATGGTCGATCTTAATTGCCTGCAAACGCTTCCAGCCCGCGAACTCTCTTCCGGTCTGGCTGAGGTCATCAAGTACGGTATCATTCTCGACAGCGTATTTTTTAGCTGGCTTGAAGATAATATGGATAAACTCCTGGCTCTTGACAGCCAAGCAATGACTTACTGCATCCGTCGTTGCTGCGAATTGAAAGCTGAAGTTGTCGCAGCAGATGAGAAAGAATCGAGTGGCTTACGTGCCCTACTGAATCTTGGTCACACCTTCGGTCACGCCATCGAAACAGAAATGGGATATGGTGTCTGGTTACATGGGGAAGCCGTTGCCGCCGGAATGGTCATGGCAGCAAGAACAGCTCAACTTGTTGATAATTTCTCTGAACAGGATATTCAACGTATTATCCGATTGTTGGAGCGGGCAAATCTGCCTGTACACGGGCCACAAAACATGCCACCAGAAGCCTACCTCCCACATATGATGCGAGATAAGAAAGTTATAGCAGGTAAATTACGACTGGTTCTTCCAACAAAAATAGGTAAAGCTGATCTCCGCTCAGATATTGAACACAACTGTGTTCTTGACGCTATCCGTCAGTGTTTACTATGAAAGTGTGTAAATTTTAAGTAAGTTGTATACTTATAGCATTAAATTAAATGTTTTTTTGCATCCATCTGGTTGTTATGTCATAAAATAACGACTCTATCAGACAAATTTCTATCTTCGTTAAGTCAGCCTGCCGGACTGACTTCAATTGCAATTGGCAGTATTGGCTCTGTTTGGAGGGCATATGGACGAATTCAAATCAGAAAATGAACAAAGAGCAAATAACGAGTTTAGGCCAGATACCTCAGATCGCCGTCCTTCACGCTCGCGTCAGCCATTAAACAAACCCAAATTTGCGGTTTCACGTCAGCAAATGATGCTCGGCATTGGGATTTTAGTGCTGCTACTGCTGATTATTGCTATCAGTTCTGCCTTAAAAGCCCCAACTGAACATGAAAAACAGCAATCGCCAAATGTTGCCGAGAAGAATATTGATTTATCAAGTTCATCATCCAACAACGATGACAATAAATCCATAACATCAGAGAATACCACTACAGAGACAATCAACAGACCACAGGAAATCAATGTTCCTCCTGTCAGTGGTACTTCAACTCAACCTCATCAGCTTCAAACTAACAATGGCGAAACCCAAAATCAGCGCATTGAATTATCAGGAAATATTCCTGATGCACTGACTCAACAACAAAGTAATATAAATCACGCAGTACAGAATCTGAATCAAACCCAACAATCACAGCCAGTAACACCACCACCGGTGGTACAGCAGAAATCAGAAAATATCCGTCCACTGAAATCAGAAACACCAGCTAAATCAAAACCATCGACAAGTCATGCTAGCAGTAAAAACAATGTGGTCAGTAGCACCAGTAGTGATCAATTAAAAACCCCGGCA
This sequence comes from Photorhabdus sp. RM96S, assembly GCF_042879335.1. Taxonomy (NCBI): domain Bacteria; kingdom Pseudomonadati; phylum Pseudomonadota; class Gammaproteobacteria; order Enterobacterales; family Morganellaceae; genus Photorhabdus; species Photorhabdus sp. RM96S. The sequence goes on from NZ_JBHFKT010000024.1 coordinate 38,517, forward strand.
AACCATTACACTTTGCAATTAAGTAGTGCCAGCCGCTCAGATACACTGACCGCTTTTGCTAAAAAGCATAATCTTACCCATTACAAAGTTTATGAAACTAAACGTAATGGAAAAGTTTGGTTTGTTTTAATTCATGGTGATTACCGTTCCGTTTCTGAAGCCAAACGGGCCGTTTCATCTCTACCAGCCGAGATTCAGGCGAAAAAACCTTGGGTTAGAACGATGCAGCAAGTGCAACAAGACCTAAGAAAATAAAACAATATTTATTAGGCGCTGATATGCTGTCCTAAACAGAGTACAATCTGCGGCTCTGGAATGATTGAGTAATTAATTGACAGCATGAAAAAAAAACGCGCTTTCTTAAAATGGGCCGGTGGAAAATACCCGTTGGTAGATGATATCAAACGTCATCTGCCAGCCGGTAGTTGTCTGATAGAGCCATTTGTTGGCGCAGGTTCTGTCTTTTTGAACACAGACTACGATTCTTATATCCTCGCTGATATCAACAGTGACCTGATTAACCTGTACAACACAGTAAAACTCAGGGCTGATGAGTTTATCGTCCACACACAGCCTCTGTTTACCCAAGAATACAATACAGCCGAACATTTTTATCAGTTACGAGAGCAATTTAACCAAAGCACTGACCCGTTCCATCGCAGCGTGTTATTCCTTTATCTCAATCGCCATTGTTACAACGGCCTCTGTCGTTATAATTCTCATGGTAAATTTAACGTACCTTTTGGCCGTTATAAAAAACCCTACTTTCCCGAAGAAGAATTACACTGGTTTGCTGAAAAAGCCCAAAATGCGACTTTTATCTGTGAGCACTACCAACACACGTTGAACGAAGCACATAAAGGCTCAGTTATCTATTGCGATCCCCCTTATGCTCCTTTGTCAGCAACAGCGAACTTTACGGCATATCACACCAATAGTTTTAACGTTGCAGATCAGGAAAATCTGGCAAATATTGCATTTAAGTTATCATCAGAACGTGCAATTCCTGTTTTGATATCCAACCACGATACGCCAATGACGCGAAAATGGTACTATCAGGCTTCACTTCATATTGTCAAAGCACGTCGTACTATCAGCAGGAATATCCTTGCCCGCAGTAAGGTAGACGAACTTTTGGCATTATATCGCTGATTTATCCACTCCCCTTTTGCCTGGCAATTAAGGGATGATAGAAACGATTTGGAGAAGATAATGAAAGACTTTCTGATTGCCCCATCCATTTTATCTGCAAATTTTGCGCGGCTGGGTGAAGATACAGCTAAGGTGCTGGCAGCAGGGGCTGACGTTGTTCACTTTGATGTGATGGACAACCATTATGTCCCTAACCTGACTATCGGGCCTATGGTCTGCCAGGCTCTAAGAGATTATGGTATCACTGCACCAATCGATGTTCATTTGATGGTAAAACCGGTTGACCGCATTATCCCTGATTTTGCCAAAGCAGGAGCAACTTACATTACCTTCCACCCAGAAACCAGCGAGCATATTGACCGCAGTTTACAACTGATCAAAGAGTATGGTTGTAAAGCTGGTTTGGTATTCAATCCTGCAACTCCATTGAGTTATCTTGATTATGTCTTGGATAAACTGGATATCATTCTATTGATGTCGGTAAATCCCGGTTTCGGTGGTCAATCTTTCATCCCTGGAACACTAGAGAAACTGCGTCAGGTTCGTAAAATCATTGATGAAAGCGGTTATGATATTCGTCTTGAAGTAGACGGTGGCATTAAAGCTAGCAACATTGCCGCGGCAGCAACCGCGGGGGCAGATATGTTTGTTGCTGGCTCAGCTATTTTCAGTCAGCCTGATTACAAAACTGTTATTGATAATATGCGTAGTGAATTGTCAAAGGTATCTCATGGTAAGTAAGGTATTAAAAGGTATTCGTGCTATCGCTTTTGATCTGGACGGCACACTGGTAGACAGCGCCGATGGTTTAGCTGATGCACTGGATCAAGCGCTGTTAGCCAAAGATCTCCCTGCTGCGGGAAAAGAGCGGGTTGCTGCTTGGGTAGGTAATGGTGCAGACATTATGGTCGAACGGGCGTTGACATGGGCCAGAGTCAAATTGACCGCGCAACTGCATAAAGAAACCCGTGAGCTATTTGATCGATTCTATGAAACAACTGTAACAACAGGCAGTCAACTGTTCCCAGAAGTCAAAGCTACATTGGCTGAACTGGCAAAACACAATTTGCCAATGGGTATCATCACCAATAAACCAACACCTTTCATTGCTCCTCTGCTGGCTTCTTTAGGCATCAGTGAATATTTCTCATTAGTGTTAGGTGGTGATGATGTTAAAGAGAAAAAGCCACATCCGGCACCTATTTATTTAACAATGGGCACATTCGGACTGCGTAAGGAAGAACTGCTCTTTGTCGGTGATTCCCGTAATGATATTTTAGCAGCACAAGCGGCTGGTTGCCCTTGTGTTGGTTTAACTTATGGATATAACTACGGTGAATCTATTGCATTAAGCAATCCAGATTGCATATTAACGAATTTTTCGGATCTGCTATCCATAATTGAACTCCCATATTTAAAACTTCAGGAAGCATAATAAAATGAATAAACCCACTGTATCTGAAACACTAAACTCCCAAAAACCTATTGTATTCAGCGGCGCACAGCCTTCCGGTGAATTAACCATCGGTAACTATATGGGGGCGTTACGTCAGTGGGTTAAAATGCAGGATGATTATGACTGCATCTATTGCATTGTTGACCAACATGCAATTACAGTCCGCCAGGACTCAAAAGAGTTGAGAAAACGCACTCTGGATACACTAGCTCTCTACTTGGCTTGTGGCATTGACCCAGAGAAAAGTACTATTTTTGTCCAATCTCATGTCCCACAACACGCTCAGTTAAGCTGGGTTCTAAACTGTTATACCTATTTTGGTGAACTCAGCCGCATGACTCAGTTTAAAGACAAATCAGCCCGTCATGCCGAAAACATCAATGCAGGCTTGTTTGACTATCCTGTACTGATGGCGGCGGATATTTTGGTATACCAAACAAATCAGGTTCCTGTAGGTATCGATCAGAAACAACATCTTGAATTGAGCCGTGATATTGCTCAACGATTTAATGCCATCTACGGCAATATCTTCTCTTTACCAGAGCCGTTTATCCCAACCGGTGGTGCCCGTGTTATGGCCCTTCAAGACCCAGAAAAGAAAATGTCCAAGTCAGATGATAACCGTAACAACGTTATCGCTCTGTTGGAAGATCCAAAATCAGCCGCTAAAAAGATAAAACGCGCAGTCACAGATTCAGAAGAACCTCCTCGTGTTCGCTATGATCTGGAACAAAAACCGGGTGTTTCCAATTTATTAGATATCCTCGCGGGTGTTACTGACAAAACCATTCCTGAACTGGAAGCAGAATTTGAAGGCCAGATGTATGGTCATTTAAAAAGTGCTGTTGCTGATGCAGTTTCCGGTATGTTGACTGAGTTACAAGAGCGTTTCCACTATTTCCGTAATGATGAAATCCTGCTGAACAAAATCATGGCAGAAGGTGCAGCGAAGGCAAAAGCCCGCGCTCAGATTACGCTAGATAAAGTGTATGAAGCTGTTGGCTTTATTGCTCATCCTTAATAATTAACCTGCATTCTGTTTAAGCCGTCATTGGAAAATCTTCTCCTGAGTAGAAAACTTTCAGTGATGGTTTCTTCCATTTAAGGCAGTAAGCAATCACACCACCTGAATTACGGCGAAATGTACCGATATGGTGAGCCGATTGCTTCTTCATTTGTTGAATCGACGATCAATGAAGTCATCGCTAAACGCATGGTGAAAAGCAGCAGATGCAATGGAGCCAACAAAGTGTGCATTACTAACTCCAGACATGCGCAGCGGTACTCAATGATAATTTAAAAGCCCGATTCGAGCATTGGTATCCGGGCATAAAATTATGTGAAGAAACGGATCATAATTTAACAGAGGTGGTTACCGCATAAGTGCCCCTGACTTTTTTATGTTCTCCTTAACAATAACCAATTGCCATTATTTTTTGGTAGCGTTCCACCAGTAATGTTTCAATATCGAGCTTTTTCAATGCTGACAAATCGGCGAGTAGCTGTTGTTTTAAATTTTCACCCGCGATCAGATAATCACGATGAGCACCACCAAGTGGTTCTGGGATAATAGTATCGATAATACCAAGCTCTTTAAGTCGTTTCGCCGTCATTCCCATCGCTTCAGCGGCAACCTGAGCTTTTTGTGCATCTTTCCAAAGAATAGATGCGCAACCTTCCGGTGAAATTGCCGCATAGGTACTGTATTCCAACATATTAATGCGATCGCCAACCCCTATCGCTAACGCGCCACCAGAGCAACCTTCTCCTGTGATCACACAGACGATTGGTGTTTTTAAGCAAGACATTTCCATAATGTTTCGCGCAATCGCTTCGGCTTGTCCCCGCTCTTCAGCACCAATACCTGGATAAGCGCCCGCAGAATCAATAAGAGTCACCACTGGTATATGGAAACGCTCGGCCATTTTCATTAAGCGTAATGCTTTGCGATAACCCTCAGGGGAAGGCATGCCAAAGTTGCGCATCACTTTTTCTTTCGTGGTACGGCCTTTTTGCTGCCCTATTACCATCACAGGTTGGTCATCAAGACGAGCTAAACCGCCAACAAGGGCTTTATCATCTGCAAATGCTCGGTCACCCGCTAGCTCTTGAAACTCAGTAAAGATCAAAGAAACATAGTCGAGGGTGTAAGGTCTCATGGGGTGTCTGGCAAGTTGGACGATTTCCCAAGCGCCAAGTTGAGAAAAAATGGTTTTCGTTAATGAAAGACATTTCTTCTCAAGTAATTTGATTTCCTCGTCGATCTTAATATCCGACAGATGGCTATTTTCTTTAAAGGTCACTAAAGCGTCGATTTTTTCATTCAATTCGACGATTGGTTTTTCAAATGCGAGAAAATGAGTAGACATAGAATCCTTAACATGGTAACCATCCCATTTTTAATGGAGGTTATTAGCAGTAGAATTTTTGTTTTGTGACAGCGTCAATTTTTGAATAGGGGTTATTCCCCGCTAATCCCATGTTAGGGAGTTCGTGATTATAAGTCTATAACCATCGCGTTGTTTTATCTTGGTGACCATAGATTTTATGCTCTCGTATAGGTATACAGAGTGAAGTTTGTTATTTATTTCTGACCTTTTCATTCATCACATAAGCCCAGTCTTTCACCAACTCACTCCGATGGTAACCGGCTCCGTCAAGGATAATATGCACCTTCTGACTGACCGGATAGGTTTCACGAATGGCAATGAAGAATTCGGCGATATGATTAACTGTCGATACGGTCATACTCGCGTCCCCCCGTTTTACTGATATCGGCCAGATTCAGGGCGCCCATCAGGTTCAGACGGGGACGGTTTCCCGTTGTTTTCACCGCGGTTTTCTGGCTTTTGCACATCCAGCCATAAGCGAGTTTCGTCCCCTGCGTGGGATGGAGGTATTCAAGTTCGGCTTTTTGTTCATCGGTAATGAATATTTTCATGACTGATACCATGATCCTCATTTTGGGGAAAATCAAGCAGTTTCAATGAGCACGGGTATACTACGATTTTGGATATTAACAGATAAAAAATAAAAAACACTAAAAAATATAAAAACAAATGAAAACCATATTGAAAGATTGTAACTAAACGTAATGAATAATAAGTTAATTAATAAAATAGAATAAAATTAACCACATGTCATTTTATTAAAAATATAAATTAGATATTATATATGAACTATATTACATCAAATGAAATTATTTTTAGAATAGGAACTTTGATGTAATAATTTTGCAGCCGGATTATATTTTCTTGAATTAATCACAGCGTGGAGTCTAATTTAATGTTGTATATTATGAATACACGTTAAGAAATAAAAGTATGGTATTTATCACAAAAAGGAATCTTAGATTCTCTTATAATAAGTTAAATTACTAAGACAGCCGGTCAATTATTATGGCTGGCGACTTTTTAGCCAAAGGAAAATGCATTATTTACATTTATTGAACGAAAATCGCTATTTACAGTGATAAAAAAAATTGTAGGCTCATTCGCAAAAGCAGCAACAAAGTACTTATCTTTTTAAAACTAAAAATTAGAACTATACCCAATAGATTTCAAGTTGCAGCGCGGCGGCAAGTGAACGCAGCCAACAAAGCAGCAACTTGAAAGATGAAGGGTATATACCGAATGAACTTCAAAATGCTTGAGCCGTCAGATATAAAAACATTTAAATTCAACAACATAATCATTTTTCAAACATGCACTTTGAAGTATCTTGAGTATATAACCATTGATAATGACCTGGGATTTACTACTCATGATCGTACCAGTAAAAATTTAGGAAAAAAATATTGTTCCCATCCTTATTATCTTTGAGATAAAGGGATAAAAGAGGATCCTAATAGGTTATTTTCTAAAAACAAATTTTAATATCATTGATTGATTGCTTGTAGGAGCCAAACCTAAGGGCGGTAGCGTACTCAAATAGGATAAAAGCCCCACCCAATCAGAGTGGGATTCTTTGCCGTTAATTTAATCAAATATAAGCTGGCTACGGAATTCACCTGACCACGTTGCTATTCGACGTTTAGCTTTATGACTATCTTTAATACTGGCATCTTGATTAATCACATTTAACGCAATCAGGTTAAAGAACGCCATTTGGGTGCTTACATCAGCTATACCCTGAATCAATGGCCGAAGCTGCTGACCTATCTGGATGACGGAGATACCAGTATTGATAACAATGTCACTGAGCGGGATATTCGCCCTTTACCACGGGGCGGAAAAACTGGACTTGATCTTCTACCGTGGAATGTTAATCTCAGTGAGATTGAGTCTAATCACACGGGTTAATTGGACGCTTACGACTCTCTTTGAAACCGAATATATGTTTGCGACTACTTTTGTCAGAAAAATATGCCACCCACTTGAATTGAGTCGGTGTCCATATAAGTTACATAGTAAATTTAACATAAACAAAATAGGAAAATTATGGATAAGAAAGAAGTTATCGCTTATATAAAAGAAAAAATTATTTATGAAAATCTTGAACTCAGTGAATGGGGGCATGAACTATCAGATATTAAAGATGATACATCTTTAATATCTGACGATGGACTGGCTTTGGATTCTGTAGATTTACTTGATATTTTTGTAGGGGTTCAGCAGAAATATGGCATTGAATTAGGTAACATAACTAAAGAAATGATGGAAGAACATTGTAGAACGCCATTAACCTTAACTGAACTGGTTATTAATAATCTTAGTGGCAATTGAGATAAATAACATAAATGGCCATTAGATAATACTTGATGGGTCATTTGAATTTATTTTTATATGGCCTGTCAATCCATTTGCGAATAGTTGTTAAACCTATAAGTATTTCTATAGAATATGAAAACACTAATTATAACCAACTATCAATCAAATCTCGTTGAACATATACTCAATAACCTTGACTCTGACGATATTCTTTTGCACTCAGTAGATATTAAATATAACACTAAAGAAAATTCAAAAGTTAAGTTGATTGAGAAAATTGAAAATCATAATGATACTTATGAAAATGTCATTGTTGATTTGAGATACAATGAGCAAGAAGACTTAGAGAAAATAGTAGACAGTCCTGATATCAACAATAGAGATGGTCTTTTTTCAAATACAGTAACTGATAATGTTCTATTTGTAATGAAAACGATAAAGGGTTTAATATTAGATAACATAAAATCAGGTAAGGGAAAATACTTCTTCCTGTTACAAGATGATTCATTCGGTTATCTAGACAGCTGCTATAGCTCTCCAGTATACAACGAGACAATAACTGCAATGTCGAAATCCTTAGCAAAAGAGTACTCTCGTTACAATATGTTTTTTAATACATTGGTAATTCAACCCGAGTTAAAGGAGTTGAAACTTGATCGAAATAGTAAAGAAGTTTTAAAAAACTATGCATTGAAATATAAAACAATCAACTATGAGGATGTAACTAAGTTTCTAATTTCAATGATTCAAAACGAGTTTCCCTTAAGTGGGGCTACGATACGGCTAGGAAATGGAGTTGTAGACTATGTCTAAGAAAGTAGTACTCATTACCGGAGGAGGCAGAGGGATCGGTAAAGAAATTTGCATGAAACTATCATCCGAAAATACCCATGTAGCTCTAACATATACAAGAAATTCATATAAGGCAGAAGAAGTTAAACATTATCTAGATGAAAGAAACATATCATCTTCTATCCATATGCTAGATATTAAAGACTTCCACATGTGCAAATCAATAGTTGAGGAAATTGAAAAAAAACAGGGTTCAATAAATATACTTGTAAACAATGCAGGTATAACTTTGAGTAAACAATTTGTCAGTTGTAATGATGCAGAGAATAAAGACGTTTTATATACTAACCTTCAAGGCGTTATAAACATGACTTTAGCTTCTGTCCCATCCTTGAAAAATTCCACATCTAGCAACAATATGGGAAGAATTATAAACATATCCTCAAACACATCGCTTTGCGGCAATGCGGGTCAAGTAGCATATAGTAGCTCCAAAGGAGGCGTCAATGGATTCACAAGACTTTGCGCAAGAGTTTTATCAAAATACAATATCATTGTGAATGCTATTGCCCCCGGATATATCGACACCGATATGACAAATGACATCCCAAAAAGTATCTATGAGCATGTATTACGTGCTTCAGCTATAAGTCGTGTAGGAAATGTGGAAGATGTCAGCTCAATAGTTAAATTACTATGTGATGAAAATTGTAATTACATGACTGGTCAAGTGCTCCATGTTGATGGTGGAAAGTTCTGTTAAGTATCTAATAAGGTCAGAGCGGGATTCTACTTTGTGTAAAAATTATCTATTTCTCAGATATAGATAATTTCTCACATTCAATACGTTTTATTGATAGGTTTTGACATCTCGGCTGCGCATTTATTGATGCAGCCAGAGAATTGTTTTTATACATAATAATCATATAAAAAATGTGAGATCCCGCCCTGCTAATAAGGTAAATTAATGAAAAATTCAATTATTATTACTGGTATGGGATTATATACCCCACCTGTTCCTAATTTAGATGAATTAAAATTATATATTGAAGACAAACACAAGCTAATAAATAACCATGAATACAATTCTATTGGAATAAAAAATGCGACTGTATCTGTTCATGATATAGAATGTACAGATTCTTTTGGAAAAAATGGTTGGATTAATAATGCTTCTATTTTTGCTTTACGAGCAACTCAAGAAGCTATCAAAAATTCGGGATTAGATCTTGATGATTATGATAAGAGTAGGATTTCTGTTGTATTAGGCAGTTATAACTCTGGGACAGATAGTTACTCAAAGATGTTCTCTAAGGTACTGAAAGGAAACGTAGAACAAGTAAAGCTTAGTGAACTTATGTCATCAATGTTGTCTCATTGTAGTAACGCTATTGCATCCCGTTACAACATCGAAGGAAAAAACATTGTCGTTTCATCAGCATGCTCTTCTAGTTTAACCGCTGTAGGCATAGCTACTGATTTACTAAACTCTAATAAAGCTGACTTAGTAATTTGTGGAGGTTGTGACTGTGTTGATCTGCCGGTATTGGCTGGATTTAATAGTTTGAGCGCATTAAATGAAGGAAGATGTGCACCTTTTTCAGAACTTAAAGGGATAAATTTAGGTGAAGGTGCAGGTATTTTGATACTAGCAAGAAATAATGACAAAAATAGTAGTAAATGGTTAGTAGCGGGATATGGTGCGTCAAGTGACGCTTATCATGAAACATCACCAGAGCCAAATGGGGCAGGAGCCATACAGGCCATTGATGCAGCTCTATTTGCCGCTGACCTTAGTAGAAAAGATATAGATTTAATTTCTGCTCATGCTACAGGCACAAGCGCAAACGATGTACCAGAATCGCAAGCTTACGAGAGGCTGTTTGGTAACGATATTCCCGTGAGCGTAATGAAACCTTTTTACGGTCATACATTAGGAGCCTCGGGAATTATAGAACTCATCAGTATTTTGTCTCTTCTGGACGCCGGTATTACGCCAGAAAATAATCATGTATTAAAACTCAGAGAAGATTGTAGTTCTATAAATCTTAATTACAAAAACTACCCTAGCCAGAAAATTAAGACTATATTGGCAAACAGTTTTGGCTTTGGTGGAAGTAACAGTGCACTAATCGTAACCAAAAACAGTTGTAATCGAAAGGTTAAATATGAAAAAACAGCTATACCTATAATAAAAGCGAGCTCTAATGATGGTGAATTAAAAAAAATAATAAAACCCGAAGGAAGTGTTTTTGGGGAAAAGTGTAGGATTAATCAACAAAATAAAAGATTTAAACGGGATTCACCGGAGATAAAATTCTGCATAGAATCTGTAGGAGATGTGATTGATGGTTTCGAGGATGTAATACAAAGTAGTCCTAGAGCCGGATTAATTACTGGGAACTCACAAAGACCGCAAAAATGTTTAGAAACTTATTTAAAGTCTATCTATGAAGGTGATCCCAAGTTTGCGAGTGCTCGTCATTTTCCTGGGCATATCGTTAGCGCAATCTGTGGTCAGGTGTCTATCGCGCATAAAATTAGTGGACATTGCACGGTATTATGCAGTCCAACAGCTGCTTTCGAATATAGTGTAGATCTTTTAAGGAGCAATACTCAAGATTATATGATTGCTTGTTCAAGTGATGAAGTAACGCCTGCACAAGAAAGTGTTATAAACCATTTGTTTAAAGATGCCGAATGTAACCTTACTAATGGGAGTGCAGCTATTCTATTGTCCAATAGAGAAAATCTAAATAAGACTAATGGCAAACCAATAGCGTGGGTACGAAGTATACTTCATTCTTCTTATAACGGACTAGTGTTAAGGAATGACATGAAGTTCCATAGTCTTTTGGAACGTCTCATTCTTGATTCTTGTGAAGAAGCATGTATAAGCTATGAAGAAATTGACCATTGTATTTTATCTAGCTCATTGATTGATAATGATATATATGATGGTGCTCGAAGTGTGTTGACCAAATACAACTCAAATTTACTCGTTGAGATTCAGAATGAGAAAAGGCTTTCATCTGACTTTATGACCAATATTGTGGAAGCAACCGAGAAGATATCAAACAATTCTAAAAAAACCGTTTTGGTGATATCGATAGATTTATCTTCAAATATCGGTGTTTGTATTATCTCTAAAGAAGAGAGATTGTCATAACCAGATATCTTTAAATAGGTCAAAAGTAAGTAAAATTAAAAGAAATAATCACTTCTTATGTGGGTGTTGCGTTACGATAAATTTTCATTAATCATTGATAAAATTTATATCCACCCACTTTATTATTTTAAAAATAATAATTATACTCCGGAGATAACTTATTTTGAATAAAAAAAACAGTCATGGAGCTATTGTTGAAACTATTTCGAGTGAATCTTTTTCCATACTATTCCCTCATAGTTGTTCATTTTTTAATGGACATTTCCCAAACAATCCTATTGTCCCTGGTGTGCTGCTATTGGATACAATATATGACAACCTTGTCAAAATAGGTGTGCTAAATATTAATGGCATAGATAACGCTCGTTTCTATAATACTGTTCAGCCAAATGAAAAAATAACAGTTAAGTTAAATAATTTATCGAATAAGGTTGTTTGCACAGCAAAAAGTGAAAAAGGTAAGGTGTTAAAAGCTAGTTTTATGAAAAGGCTTTAATATGATAGATTATTCAACACAATCATATAATACGACACTGGGTGATTCTTTCCTTAGTATTAATACGATTAATAGTTCTCCTCTAAGTTTAGCGAGAAACTGTAGGAATATTATAGAGCATCAGAGTGGCGTCAACGCTCATAAGATCCCCTTAGCTAGACATAAGGATTATGAGCTTCGTACAGCTTCAGAAGTTCTTAAAGAGGCATATAAACGAGGTCTTAACTTAAACTCTGAAAATCCTTTTGAAAAAAAAATAATTGGAAATTGTCAAACAATTTCACTGTTATGTATAGGAATTATGCGTGAATTGGGAATTCCTTCGAGATATCGATTTTGCTTGTGTACATATTTTGAACCAGGCTCATATGTTGAACACATCGTAATTGAGTATTGGTGTTTTTCAAATAACACGTGGAAGGTTTTAGATCCAACAGTCACTCATGAGATTATTGAAAAAAACAAGACTTCTATTGATTTTGATTTTGATAATATACCTAAAGAGAAATCTAATATATTTACAGATCTATGGAAGAATTACAGACGAGGCGATTTAGATATTGATGAGTTACATCATAAATCATACAAAAAAATTGTTGGATTTGAACGATTCGTGTGGAGAACATTACAGGATATCTTAGCTTTAAATAAAGTAGAGTTGTTTTATTGGGATTACTTCGATTTTAGAAAGTATGTGAATGATCCCACGTTAGTTGATGTGCTAATTGATAATATAGATGAAAACAAGAAAGAGATCTCTAATATTAATATTAACTTTGACGGCTTTACTAATTTACACCCCTACCAAAGAGATTATAAATAATGCAAGATTTTATTAAAGGTGCACATGCTGAACCTTTTTCCTTTGTTCACTCAGTTGAGTCTATCTCTAAAGATGAAGTAACTGCACGATCTCATTTTTCTACTGAGAGTACATATAGAGAGTGCTGTCAAAATTCTTGGCATTTAATTGTAGAATCCTTAGCTCAGGCAGCGGGGATACATATAAAAAATCAACTTGATATTAACTACAATGGATATTTAGTAGGCGTGGATGATTTAAATATTGAGAATGCCAATGTACTTATGGAAGATTACTTCTTGGTGGCTAGAATGATAAGTAATATTGATAATAAGTACTTGTATCATTGTGAGGCCATGGGTGATATGCATCGCCCTATCTTAACCTGTAGGATTTTACTGTCCAACTCAAATTAAATTACAGAGTGAATAAAGTTTTCCTTATTTTTAGTTGGTTTCTTTCTCCGGTTCAGTAAATTCAAAAAAGGAGAGGTTTTTTATGGCAAAGTCTATTTTGGCTCTGATCACCTCCCTCTCTGTCAGGATTGTTTCTATCTGACGATTTACTCCTACTTTTAACCATGTTCTATTTTTAAACTGCCTTCGGTTATGAGCTAGTTTATTATTCGATTAAGTTTCATGGGCATTATTTACGCTCAGTATAAATCATTAATGGATAAAAAAATGAAAACAAAAGATAGAGTTATTAACGAACCCGTAAATAGTGATGAAGAAAACTTAGCTTCATTGAGCTTGAAAAGTTTCCATATAAAATTTAATAAGGAAACTTCCCTTGAAGATATTTCATACGCAGCTATAAATCATTTGCCAGTGACCCTAGATGATGAGGTGATCGCTAGAGTCGAAAAGTCACGTCATATTTTAGAAAGTATGGTAGAGGAAGACCGAGTTATTTATGGTGTAAATACAAGCATGGGGGGTTTTGTCAATTATATTGTTCCTATTGATAAGGCGAGTGAGTTGCAAAACAATTTAATTAACGCAGTTGCTACTAATGTAGGAAAATTTTTTGACGATACGACCGTCAGAGCAACAATGTTGGCGCGAATTGTGTCGTTGTCTCGTGGTAACTCCGCTATTTCTGTGACTAACCTCTGTAAGCTGATTGACGTTTATAACAAAGGGGTTGTCCCTTGCGTTCCTGAAAAGGGGTCTTTGGGCACCAGTGGTGATCTTGGGCCATTGGCAGCGATTGCTCTTGTTTGCACAGGCCAATGGAAAGCACGATATCAGGGGGAGCAAATGAGTGGTATCGAGGCGCTTGAAAAAGCAGGTATCTCCCCAATGGTACTGAGCTTTAAAGAAGGGCTAGCGCTGATCAATGGAACCTCAGCGATGGTAGGTTTGGGGTCGTTATTATATGACGAAGTGCAGCAGGTGTTTGATACTTACCTTACTATCAGTGCGCTGTCTATTGAAGGACTACATGGTAAAACCAAACCATTTGACCCAGCCGTACACAAACTTAAGCCACACAAAGGGCAACTCGAAGTCGCAACTGCCATATGGAATATATTAGCTGAGTCGTCTCTGGCGGTGAATGAACATGATATAGAAAAAATAATTTCTCAAGAAATGGATGGTTTGGTCAAGCCAAGCTGCCATCAGATAGAGGATGCTTACTCTATTCGTTGTACGCCGCAAATTCTTGGGCCTATTGCTGATAATCTCAAGAATATTCAACAAACTTTAAAGAATGAGCTGAATTCATCTAGCGATAACCCGTTGATTGATCAAAACACTGAGGAAGTATTCCATAACGGTCACTTTCATGGTCAATATATCGCAATGGCGATGGATCATCTGAATATTGCACTTGTCACGATAATGAATTTATCAAACCGTCGGATTGATAGATTTATGGATAAATCCAACAGCAATGGTTTACCTGCATTTTTATGTGCAGAAAATGCAGGATTAAGATTAGGCTTAATGGGTGGACAATTTATGACTGCGTCAATAACCGCCGAATCCCGAGCATCGTGTATGCCTATGTCTATTCAGTCCCTTAGCAGCACCGGTGACTTTCAGGATATTGTTTCGTTAGGTTTAGTGTCTGCTAGACGAGTCAGAGAACAGTTGAAGAACTTAAAGTATGTTATGGCTTTTGAGTTATTATGTGCTTGTCAGGCAGTCGATATTCGTGGTAACGCTGGCTTGAGTAAAGCTACCCGAGCTCTCTATGAAAAAACGCGTAATCAAGTCCCCTATTTAAACGAAGATAAAACAATCACGGACTATATTGAATTTATTGTGAAAAACGTGCTAACAAAAAATTCTGACATTTAATTGATATATATAAAGTGTCCAAGCCATAATTATCTATTAAATAGACCTATTCGGTTTTTATGAAATTCTCAAGCGAAGTAATGCTGAGTGATCTTGTAGAATTCTGGTTTAATAATAGGTTTATCTAATTTTGATGTTTTCTATGTGTATTGTTTTACCACGCTAATTACCATGTTATCTAATAATATAAATTCGCATGATTATACAGTTATATCTATATACTCAAGATACTTCAAAGTGCATGTTTGAAAAACGATTATGTTATTTAATTTAAATGTTTTTATATCTGACGACTCAAGCATCTTGAAGTTCATTCGGTATATAATAATATATTTTAAATCACTACAAATATATAATTTGGAGATTGTAAAGTGGAAAAATCGACGATTGAAAAAGAGCTTAAAAATGAAATTGACAAAATATGCAATTATAATATAAGCACTGAAATTTCAGGAGATACAAAACTAAAAAGCCATCTAGATTCAGTTGATATTCTTCGATTCATACACAAAATTAACACAGATTACAATTTGAATTTTGGTAGTAAAATAGAAGATGAGAAATACTTAGATACATTTGATTCGATTGTTTCTTGGGTTCATAGTTCTATAAATAAATAAGATAAAAATGAAAAAAAACAATTTAATATTAATGATAAAACGTTTTGAAAATAATCATAACGTGGCTTATTACGATCATAACAATGGAAAAACATTTTCATATATTTATTCGGAAATAAAATCCATATTAAATTACTTTGATTTTAAAGGAATTACCAAAGGGAAAAAAGTAATATCATTTATGGATAAGGCGTTTTCAGAGTTTTCGCTTTTTTATGCATGTTTATTAAAAGGAGTGGCTTTTTGCCCTCTGGATAATAATATACCATCAAACAGGCTATCAATGATAATATCAGATGTTAATCCTGATTTAATTGTAGCTGATAATTTTTATATTGGTGATGAAAGTTCATTTCGAGAAGATCTGTTAATTCATAAAGATTGTATAGTCTCTAATGGGGAATTTATTTCTCCGCTAGAACATGATATATACTATGAAGATAGCTTAATCACGGATTACACTGATACTGTCGCGTATATTATTTTTACATCTGGATCTACAGGTAAGCCAAAAGGCGTTCAAATTACTCATGATAACTTCAATTCATTCATAGACGCATTATATCCTCAATACGTAAGTGAAAAACCTGAGAAATATTTATCTATTGGTCCTTTGTATTTTGACATGACCATTTTGGATAGTATTCTACCTCCACTATATGAGCATTCTGTATATTTATATAAACCACCATTTATACCCAGTATTTTCGCTAACATTATTGAAAGATATAATATAACTAGATTTAGTTGTGTCCCGTCTGTACTAAAAATTTTGCTCCCACAACTCAGTGAGGGTGGGGTATTTAATCAATTCAAATCGTTAAATCTAATTTTACTTGGTGCTGAAAAACCCAATGAACAATCGATTAAAACTTTATTGGAAAACATTCCTCAGCTTAAAGTCATAAATGCATATGGTCCTACAGAAGGTACTATGTGCTGCTTCTCCTCCGAAATTACTAGCGATAATATGACTAGAGATATAAGTATTGGCAAGCCCTTTAGAGGATTAGAATATATTTTAGAAACAAGTTATGGATATTCAAAATTTGGAGAAGGGAAGCTTTTAATCTCAGGAAATCAAATAATGAAGGGGTACATAAATCATTCGCAATGTGATGATCCATTTATTTTTCACAATGGTGTTAAATACTATGATACAAATGATATTGTTAAGGTTAGCGATGATGGTATCTTCTACTTTATAGGTAGATCAGATGATGAAGTCAAACTAAATGGATTCAGGGTACACCTTCAAGACGTTGAAATGAACATAAAGAAATTACTTAATGTTGGTAATATATTTTTGCATAAATACAGCACCAATAGTAAAGATTACTTAGTTCTATCATACGAGGAAAATTCGATAGTAGACCCGAATGAATGTTTCATTAATTTAGAAAAATTGTTACCAAAATACATGGTTCCTAATATTTTTTTAGTTTTCAAGTCATTGCCAAGGCTTCGAAATTCGAAATTGGATAGAAGTAAAATTCAATCAATAGCAAATGAAAAAATCGAATCCTCAAATAAAACTTTACCCTCTAGTAAGTTTATTACTCTAAAAATACAGTAGTTTTTATTATCTTAATGGTGTTGCTCTAATGCTTCGCCAATTATGCAGTGCCCGGCATAATTGTTGTTATCACATAGTAATCTAAAAATCATTTGGATCACTTTTACGTTTAAATATACCTTACAGAGTATTTAAAACTTAAGCTGTTTGTGATTTTTCTGGCTTATTATGCTTCGATATAATTTTTAATCAGGTGATTGTTTTGATTGATTTTAAATTTATTGTAAGTTAAATAAAGGGAAACTTAATGAAAGATGCTAACCTAAAGGATGCACTTCGTGCTGTAAGAGAGCGTTATGCAAGGAAAACTGCCATCGTATCGAATGGAGTGGTATATTCATATAGCGAGTTGAATAAATTAATCAAAATTTGTAAAAAGGCCATAGCACGTAGTGATACGACAGTTCTGATAAATGTCGATGATAGGCTGAAAGCAATAATTCTTATTTTGTCAGCAATTGATTGTGATGTAACTTTTATTCCTGTCGATAATGATCGGCCCGATTCATTTTTAAAAAATATCACAGATAACTTTGCTAAGATTCGTATAATCAATGACGTATGTCTGGAAACTGGTGAACTCTTTTTGCAAACTATAGAGCACCATGATCACACGGATTTGCCTAGGTGCTTAGGCGATGAGGGAGTGATGTCGATAATGTATACTTCAGGCTCCACTGGCAAACCAAAAGGTGTGTTGGTAAGGTCTAACTCCGTGTTTAATTTGCTGTATCGTCCTTCGTTCATCTCGCTCAGTGATGAAGATGTCGTTGCATCCTACTCCTCGTTATCATTCGATGCTTCAACGTTTGAAATTTTTAGCCCCTTATTAGCAGGTGGTACTCTAGTTTTGTTGGACAAAATGACAGTGCTTGACGAAGAGATGCTTGTCCAATTCATTGAACGATATAATATATCTTGCATGTGGATGACAGCTGGCTTGTTTAGGAATCACATGTTGTCAGGTTACTGTAGGGCGTTGACTAAGCTCAAACACCTGATTACTGGCGGGGATAGAGTCGACCACCAAGCCGCGGTTGCATTTCTTGAAAGTACATCTTTTACAAAGCTCTACCATGCTTATGGCCCCACCGAAAACACAGTGTTCACGACGATATCTGAGTTAAAACTCAGCAATATAAGAGAAGAGAAACGCCTTCCAATTGGAAAACTTGTACAAGGTGTCGACTACTTACTGTACGACGAAGATACTGGGCATTATCTTAAAACTGGAGTGGGTCATCTGTATGTCTCTGGAAAGGGACTCTCTGCCGGCTATCATAATAATCCTACCGAAACAAATAAGGCGTTCTGTACCATCGGCAACACCCGATATTACGATACGGGTGATGTCGTGGAATATACGGAGAATGGTGAATTTTACTTTTTAGGTCGGCAGGACCGCCAGGTTAAGTTAAATGGGCATCGAGTAGAACTCGATGATATTGAGAAAAATCTGGAGAATGATGAGCTGATAGTTAAAGCGTTATGCTTTATGTGGCAAGAGCACCTTGTTGCCTTGATAGAGAGCAAAAATAAAGAGTTTGAATTAGAGTCTCTGATATCACGAGCGCGTTCTCAACTGAGAGCCTATGCCATCCCCGACTTTTTTATCGAAAATAATGAATGGCCACTCAGTAAAAATAATAAAGTTGACACAAAGTATTTAATCAATAATACCATCAAGATATTGGAAAATCGTCAAAATAGATCTACTAGCAATTCGGTAAAAAGTATCGCCGAAGAGATACTAGGGAAATGTATTAATCATCGTAGCATCGGCTTATTTGATATTGGATTTGATTCTCTATCAATGCTCACATTAAGTCATAACCTAAGTAAATCATTTGATATAAAAATTACCTTACTTGACCTTTACTCTTCAGGGACATTGGAAGAAGTAGAAAATTTGGTTATGTCTAAAAAATAAAAATAGCCAGAAGCCAGTTCTATATTTCATGAGTTACTCACATCAACCTTTAGACCTTCGAATAACGATATCACTTCCTTTCGCTAACCAGTGATTTAGTGACTTTTGTCGTCGGCATATTCTTCTCAGACAATGAACGCAAGATATTTATTACTTCACCTATGAGCGTGTGGATTGACGTTACAAAAGCTATTTCATCTATCAAAAAAATAAATGCCTATTTCTATACGTCCGAGACGAGTAAATAGCAAAAACAATCAACTGATAAAAGGAGTCACATTATGCACAACTATAATGAAATTGAATTGAAAAACATTGAAATCGTGAAATCCCTGTACACGGATGTGTTTGATACTGGCAACTGTCCAGTGGTCAATAATTACTACCATGATGATGCAAAGTGTCATTTAAAAGGTAAAACACTGCTCGTTGAACAAATGAAAGGTGGGATGGCGGAGTTTGTCGAAAAGCACACATCGATTTCAACCTCGATTGAGTCGCTCTTTGCCGTCGGGGACCGTACCTATGCACGTTTGAATCGTCAGGCGACATTGAAAGGTGAAGAACGGGCTCGTGACATTGAAATTATGGTGGAGAAACGATTTGTTGACGGAAAAGTTGCCGAATTGTGGTTCATGGTTGATGACGAAATATACAGCAATATTTGGCTAAATCAGCTCTCAGCATAACCCCCAAAATCTGGGCATGGAGATCTCCCTTCATGCCTATTACATAGGTAAAAAGAAAATGGATATAGCAATTACTGGCTTCTCCTTTCGCCTTCCTGGTGCAGGTAACATTTTAGAATTAGAAGCGTTGTTGGAGTCAGGTCAAGATGCTCTTACCTTTCCTTCCTATACCCCTAACGACCGCGACGGTTGGGTCAGCCGGGCGGGCTATTTGACCGACGCTGATCAATTTGATTACGAGTTATTTGGCATTTCCCTTCGCGATAGCTATGTAATAGATCCTCAGCAGCGGATGTTCATTCAATGTGCATGGCGGGCTTTAGAACAGGCAGGTTATAACCCGAAGCGCTGTGAGCAGACTGTTGGTGTCTATTCCTCATCTTCTGACAGTCATTACCCTTCCTATCTCGCTGACAGCGAATTAGCGTTGGATAAATATGATCCCTTCGAGATAGAGATTGGCGCGAACAAAGAGCAGCAATCGTTGCGTTGTGCTTATTTATTTGATCTGAAAGGACCGGCAGTAGGCATCCAATCGGCATGTTCGAGTGGTTTGCTTTCTATCCATATGGCAATGCAAGGGATCGCAAGTGGTGATTGTGACATGGCTATCGCCGGTGGCGCCTGCCTCCCTTACCCACTCCATTCAGGTTATCAGTATCAGCCAGGTATGAACCTATCGCAAAGCGGCGTGCTGGCATCCTACTCTAGCAGTGCTGATGGCATGGTTCCGGGGTTTGGCTGCGTGGTGTTTGTCCTCAAGGCACTCGACAAAGCGCGCAATGATAAAGACACCATTTTCGGCGTGTTGTCGGCGAGTAGTATTAATAATGATGGTCGGGCTAAGTCTAGTTATATGGCGCCCTCCATTAAGGGTATTGCAAGAAACATTCAAAATGTACTGGCGAAATCTGCATTGGATGTCCATGAAATAGATTTTGTCGAAGGGCATGGCTCGGGCACCAAAATCGGTGATGTGTTAGAAACCGCAGCGTTGAAAAAAGCCTTTGAAAATAGTGGATTAGAGATTAACAGAATTGCATTGTCTTCGGTTAAAGCCAATGTTGGGCATCTTGACGTCGCAGCGGGTCATGCGGGTCTATTAAAGTCGGTGCTGCAAGTGTGGAACAGCAAGCTGTACCCTGCGGCCAATTTCTCAACACTCAATCCGAACTTGAATTTGGAGCTATCCCCCTTCTATATTCCAACGAAAGTCCATGAAAAAAATAACTTAACGGGGATAGTTAACTCATTGGGTATCGGTGGGACGAATTGCGCCATAGTGATTCGTAGTGAAGAGTTTCGTTTATCGGTGCTGCCGACGACATCGGAGCCAGTGGAAGTGCTGATTGGCGCAGAGAATGACGAGCGCCTGAAAACGTTGCTGCGCCAGTTGCAAGCGGAAATAAAAAGAGATCATCTGTCACTAGAAGATGTGACCTACACCTTAGCGAGACGTTCGATGGGGAAAGCGTGTATGGTGAAGTTTTCTGTTGAATCTCTCTCCGAACTCCATGAGCAAATCGCAGACTCAATTCGCTTAGGTATTGCCAGTCACCATTGGCCAATTTGTCTGAACGAGTACGTTGGAAAAGCAGTGTTAATTGAAGCAAGCGAAATCGATCCTGATTCTGTCGTGAAAGTCGAGTCCCACGCAATGATGCAGGAGAACGCCGAACTTGAAAAAAGGGACAGCGCCCGATCTGAACCGGCTGTTCGTCATGAAATCTTACGCACCATTTGGCTTGATAACTTGATGTTGAACGATGTTGAAGAGGAAGACAGTTTTTCAGATCTGGGCGGTCACTCGATACTAGCACTTTCGTTGGTCACGGACATTAACGCTGCTTTTGACCTCACTTTGACTTTAGATTGGGTGGAAAAATTTGACGTCTTCTCTGCACAACTGCAAGAACTTCAAAGGCTAACAAGCAGAACAAAGCAGTTTTCGTTAGTGAAACCTTTATTTTTTCCTGACCCCGCCAAACGAGCCACGCTTATCTTGATCCACGCTTCTATTTCAGGAGTGGAAATGTACAAAAATCTGTCGAAGAATATTTCTGATGTAACCGAAGTGATAGGGATAGATTCATATAATTTATACAACAAAAACAAAGTGGTTTCGATAGATAAACTCGCTGCCATCTATGCGGACGACATTTTGGGGCACGTAACAGATAAGACGACTCCAATCTTTATTGGAGGCTGGTCATTGGGCGGGTTATTGGCCAGGAAAATCACCGCTCTCTTGACGGGAAAACTACCAGTAAAGGGCAATATCTTATTAGATTCTGTCAAATATTCCCCTTGCAGCGCGCCACTGTTTTCGGATGAGAATCTGTCATATTTCATGGCCCTGGACCACTTTTCTAACACGCTTAGCTGTGACGACAGAGCGAGAGAAAATCTCAAAACAATATTTGAAATAGAAAGGCGTATGGTCAAGGACTTTCAAGATCCAGAGATCAATTTGCCAATACTTAATGTTGTCGCAACACGTTCTCTAACAAAGATAGAGAATGACAAGGTTTCGGCAACATTTGAGTCGTTGAAAAGGAACCACAATAACTGGCAAGTAAATGAATTGATGACGGTTCGCAATATTCACACTGACCATGTCGGGCTGGTTGCAGATTCAAATATCAATGAAGTGTCAAACTGTATTCGAGGATTCTTATATCAATATGTATAAACATATCATTTTATTTAAGTTTAGTGCGTCGCTGTCAACAACTGATGCACTGGACTTGCTTCGTCAGCTGGGTGAATTAAAAGCCAAGATACCCGAGATAAAAAAGTACAGCTATGGTCTCAATGACAGTGACAACCTCAATAATCAGGGTTATCAGTACGCCTTTGTAATGGAATTTGATTCAAAACAAGATCGGGACGCTTATCAAATCAACACACATCATCAAGCGTTTATCAATGAGAAACTCAATTCAGTTATCTCAGAGGCAATTGTCTTCGATATGGTTACAGCTTAGGGGGAATGATGGAACATAAAATTGCAGTTACAGGTATGTCAGGACTATTTCCAGAGGCCAGAGATTACAACGAATTTTGGGATAATCTTTGCAGCGGTCGAGTGTCATACCATGCATATACCGATGAAGAAGGGCACGTGAGATCTAAGGGAAGATGTCCCGATCCGGAAACATTCGATGCTCATCGCTATCGGCTTTCAGAAAAGGAAGCGATGGTTATGGACCCCCAAATAAGAAAATTCATTGAACTGATAGACTCGGCACTTATTGACGGCGATCACCTCGATCGTGGCGCGTTAGGTACTGTCGCGGTAATTGCTACACAAGGCAGCAACCATACTTACCATGATCAATTGCAAATAAACGTAACCAAAGGGCTCACCGAGCCGCCCAATGACCTACTCCTGAATCTGAACAAGGGCACGGACTTCATGGCCACTCGCGCTGCCCATATATTTAACTTTCAGGGACCGTGTTTCAATTTACAATCGGCGTGCTCGTCTTCACTGACAGCCATTGTTGAAGCCTGTTGGATGCTGCAAACAAAACGTTGTGATACCGTAATTTGCGGCGGAGTACATATCTCCTATCCTTTAGAAGTCGGATATAAGTATGAACCTGGATCGATCTATTCAAAAACGGGTGTGTGTCGACCATTTGATAATCATGCAGATGGTACTGTCTCTGCGGATGGGGGAGGCGTGGTTATCCTTAGGCGCCTTCAGGATGCCGAAAATAATGGGGATAATATCCACGCGGTTATCTCCAATGCGTTGAGCAACAATGATGGGTCCAAAAAAACCAGCTACGCCGCTCCCTCTGTGAATGGTCAACACCAACTGCTTGCTCAAGTGTATCGCTCTTCCAAGATAAACCCTCGCAACCTACAGTTCATCGAGTGTCACGCCACGGGGACGATAGTGGGCGATCCGCTGGAAGTTCAGGCCATCAGTCAATTAATGGACAGTTATGGGGTAGATCACGCTTTATCTCCGGTGGTTATTGGTTCTGTCAAAGGCAATATCGGGCATCTCTTTTGGGCGTCGGGGATCGCTTCCATGATCAAGTCAGTCCTGTCGCTTAAGCAAGGTATCTACCCAGGGACGTCAAATTTGACGCAACTTAATGAACTGCTTAGCGATACGGTGCAACATAATCTGTTGTATACAGCGGACAATGTTCCCTTAGATCCAGATAAGCCAGCCATCGCGGCAATCAGCTCTATGGGGGTTGGGGGCACGAATGCCCATCTTGTTATTGAGGGCTATAACACTGGACATCCTATGAAGCCTAAGAAGGCTGATAACAAGGGGGCTCAGAACAGCATCTACTCGTTCTTTACTCAGACCAAAAGCCCGGACGACTCCTCCCATGTCAGCAACCAAGTTAAGGAGAAAGACAGCATTCAACAGAACGTGTTGACCAAAGCGTCCTTATTACCCTATATACTGTCCTTCTATAAGCAGGTTCTCGGGGAAAGTGAGGTCAGCCCGGACAGTGACTACTTCGATCTTTACGGCGACTCTGTTACTGCAGTTGAGCTCATCGCCTTATTTAAATCTGAGCTTGGCATTGAAGTGACCTCAAAAAGCATCTATGACTATTCGACTCCCGAAGCATTAGCCAGTGCCATAGTCACAGCACAGTCGTCAAAGACAGGGCAAGAAGCGGATAGCCAACAGGCGAATAATCGTACGCGTCAGGATGGATTGCTTTCCCCATATCAGCAACGATTTTATTTGTTGGAAAAACTACAGCGCAGTGAGGCGAGCCAATACAATGTACCTTTGTGCTTTGAGATCCCAAAGGGCTTCCCAACAGAGCGGTTCACGCAAACTTTACATGAGATACTTACGCAGTTACCTCAGTTCAGCCAGCAATACAAAATAACGAGAGAGGGGCTTACGTTGGCGACCAGACGAGCGCAGTTGATTGAAATGACTGCGGTCGAGCTGACGCTGGAAAGTTCGCTGGAAGCGTCTTTAAAGGCAGCGTTTGAACAACGATTTGATTTGGAAAGTGGGGCTTTGTGCCGTGTGACGACTCTGACGCACAACGGACAGACATTCCTCACCCTCAACTTTCACCATATTGCGATAGATGGGATGGGTCTGCATAATTTACTGAACGCATTATCCGCTGTTAGTGAGGGGAGCTCAGCACTGAACAGGATATATATCCCCCAGCAAGCGGATCCGGAGATTTCGGATAGCAGTCGTTCATTCTGGCGAGATACGCTGAGTCATGTCCCACGCACGGTGTTATCGAGTGGCTCTAAAATTTCAGCAGGTTCAAAGGGATTGGCACCTGGTCTTCTTGTCTCCCAACTTTCTTCTGATCTGGTTGTTAGGGTTCAGAATGTGGCGCGTAGTCATAGAGTCACGCCGTTCGTCGTCTATTACGCTTTATTCAATTCTACGCTGGCAAATTTCCTGGATACCTCTGTTGTATGTACGGGCACGACACTCGCCAACAGAACAGAATCAGATAGAGAAGCCATTGACTGTCGAATTAATAATATTCCTGTTGTAGTGAATTGTGGAACGGGACCGATTCGCGCGATCCTAAGTGAGACTGACCGAGCATTAAAAACCTGTATGCCTCATGCTCATGTGCCGCTAGATGTGATTTCGTCATTAGCTACAAGTCAAGGTCAAGGACTGTATGACATTCTCTTTATGTATCAGAACCAAAATAGAGGGAACCTCTTAAGATACCGAAAATTCTCTATTCCTGAGTATGCCACTCGATATCAACCAGTCTATTGCAATTTAACGGTCAACCTGGTGCCAGAACAGGAGGGGTTAGCCATCGAAATGATGTTCAACCAGACGAATTATCCCAAGGAGATTGTGGCGAGTTTTATGTCGATGTTTCTGTCCAATATAAACAATTATTTACTAAATCCAGAAAGCCAAAACTGAACGGAGGGATGATGAATTCTACATTTATTCAAAAATTTGAGTCCTCTGCGGAAATGTTGCCTAACAACATTGCACTCATTACAGCAAACCATTCAATGACCTATTCTCAGCTGCATCAAATGGCAAAACGTATTGCTGTGGGTATTCATACTGCAATGAGTGACGATGTGGAGGGTATAGTGCTCTGTTTGCAGAGAAATGAGTCGCTCATAGCAACAATTTTGGCGTGTCATTATCTTGGTATACCTTATATCCCCGTTGATCCCAGAACGGCCAAAGAGAAAATAAACCACATCCTCTCTCAATCTCGTTATTTGTACATCAGTAATGTGCAGAAGAGTGCATGTCAGAAAACGTATTGTGTTACTGAGATCCTGAATGCTGGCTCGCAGTTTGATGGAGAAACGATGGCGCGTCCATCTAAAGAGGCCTACCGTATCTATACGTCAGGCTCGACAGGAGAGCCTAAAGGAGTGATGGTCAGTCATGTTGGGTGTTCCAACTTAATTGAGTATTTTTGCTCGTTGCTGGAATCTAAGCCAGAACACACTTGGTTATCTTCAACCTCAATCTCATTTGATATTTTCTTCCTGGAATATGCGGCCCCTCTGTCTAGCGGCGGGACGTTGATCTTACTGGCGGATAACCAGATTGCTTCACCGCAGCAGGTGGCGAGTCAATTGATACACTGGTCTCCTTCAGTCTATCAAGCCACGCCTTCTATGTTTAAAGGGCTTCTGGCTTATCTGGATAAGAGTTGGCGCTTCCAAAACGTTCTGGTAGGGGGAGAAGCGTTGTCGCAACAATTGTCCTCTTTACTATTTGAAAAAAGTGACTGGCTGTGCAACGTCTATGGTCCGACAGAAACAACGGTATGGTCCAGCGCGCATGTAATTAAACAAGCTGGTGATATGCGTATTGGGCAACCGATACGTCATACCCAGCTGTTAGTATTGAATGAGCAGCAACAAATGTGTAAATCAGGAGAGTTGGGACGCATTCATATTGGTGGAGACGGTTTGTCTATGGGCTATTTTAATAACCCTGAACTTACAGCGAGAAAATTCATTGAGGTGTGCATCGGCGGGCAGATCCAAACGCTATACGATACAGATGACATTGGGTATGTTGATGATGAGGGAATTGTCAATTTTCTCCATAGGGATGGGGGATTCATTAAGAATAATGGACATCGAATTGAACCTAGTGAAATAACGGATGCCTTTGAATCGATAGAGGGTGTCACTGGCTCCGCTGTAATTCAAATTAATGACGAAAGTTTAGACTCTTCAAAATTGATCGGATGGGTTGAATGCTCTCATATAACGGAGACGATGCTAAGGTCAGAGCTAGAGTCTAAATTGAGCTACTACTTGATCCCTCATCATATTTTCACTACCCCAAAACTGCCTTACACACTGAGCGGTAAAGTGGACTCAAACACGCTTGAAGCGATGAGCTTAGTGCAACTGACGAAACCCGCATCAGGCGTCGACACTGCTCCTGCGGGGCTGTGCCCCGAACTCTCTTCCCATCCGGCGGGTAAGATCTTGGGTCGATACTTGGATATCACTCTGATGTCAAAGGACGACAACTTTTTTGAACAAGGGTTAACGTCCATGCAAGCTATCTCTCTTCATATCGATATGCTCGACCTTTACCCCAACTTAGAGTTACATGAACTCTTCGAACGACCATCTTTCCAGACACTTATCGCTGAGCTTGAATCCGCGTAATTGTTACCCTCCTTGGTAATCTTTACCGCTTTTATGGTGTTTACGGCGACTCGAACCATTGCAGCATCTTAATATGTGAATCCAAGGCTACATTTTATTGTTCGTTAAGAAATTGTTTTATAAATAAGGTGATAATTTTGATATCTGAACATATTAAAAGATTATATACTAATCGATTGAAAACCAATTATGATTATTTTTATGAAGAAATTCCGGATTCTCTCGATGAGATATTTAAAACTGCAAGAAATATAGTAGAGCATTATAAAGGTATAAATAAATATCGGATAAGCCCTGAAAGATATCGAGATATTGATATAAGTCAACCTAATATTATACTTGAGAGATTGTATCAAGCTGATGTTACGTCACTAATGAGTCCGATTTCTTTTGAAAATAAGCTGATCGGTCACTGCTTGACCATATCAATTGTTGCACTTGATATTATGCGGTATAAAAAAATTCCATCGAGAATGAGGTATGCATATTGCACTTACTTTATCGAAGATATATTTCCTGAACAAATATTGATTGAATATTGGTGCTTTGATAGAAAAGAGTGGATTTTGGGTGATCCGTCCATAAACCAAGCAATACTTGACTATAATGGTATTTCTGAACGCTTTAATTTTTTTGATGTCGATAAAACACACTCCCAACCTGTCTATTTGGTCTGGAATAGATTGAGAAAAGGAGAACTGGATTTTAATATGTACCGTGGCATTAATAACGTTGATGACCATAATGATGTATTAAAGGAAGTAGCTCGAATTCTTATTAATGATTTAGCAATGATTAATAACTTAGTATTATCTGTTTATGACTATGTTATATCCCCTTATGAATCCGGCAACTTGAGTGATAGCTTATACTGTTTTTTAGATGAAGTTTCGGAAAAAATGATGGATTCCCAGCATTGTCTTATTAGTTATGATGACTCTAATCCCATAATGTGTAAACCGCGAGCGGTTATTCGAAAAAGTATATTTCAGAAAAGTGAACAATGCTTCAACGTATAGTCTTTCTTGACCCTGCTGTGCTTTAATAGGGGAAGTAAGCCAGAATCCCAGATTTTTCCATCACCCTAACTTCAGATCTGCGATAAGCTCATCCAGATCAATGAGTTTATTGCTGCTTTGAAAAGTGTAATGGCCATTTCAGCAAAATGTGCCACCAAGCTACCGGTGATATCCGGATGAGCACTTCAAGCGCTTTGGTATTACCCTGTGCTTCAAACTTCTGCTGCAATCGTGACAGGATGGCCGAGTTGTAATAAATGATCGCATTGGCGATCAATCGGCCGCACTGGTTGCTGATTTCGATTTCAATGTCAGTTTTTCCGGTTAATTCCTTCTTTCCACCCACTCTGGCAACGGCTGATCGTAACTGGTGATAAGGCTCAACCCGATTCTGGGAACGGTGTACGTTTCGCTTATTATGTGAATCCAAGAGGTAAAATTTACTTTTCATTTAAATAACTCCTAACTAATCTAAACCCAACATCTGGCATCACGTATCCTGAACTATGGTTATCACAATTGGACAAGCTGTTTGAATGGGAAAGATAACTTCCACCACAAAAATAATACAATTTAACTTTACCAAGCTCATAACTATCATAGACCCATTCAGAAACATTTCCACTCATATCGTATAAACCTAAGTCGTTTGGAGATAATTTACCTACAACCTGTGTTCCAAAATTACTTGTATTAAACTCTGGATACCACGCCACCTTCTTAGAATCATTGCTCCCAGAGTGATAGTACTGTCATTCCGCAGCTATATCTGTAATATACTGATTTAAAATCGTTTGTATAAAATTTATGCATTTATTAATTCTTAATTAAAACAACAAATTATGAATGCGGTGCGGAATGTCGGATAGTATCCATATCTTCCTAATCGTAAGGCAGGTTTTCCCCCCCTTGCTCTGAGGGATCCCCACAAATCGGTGCTAATAAACCAGCACCATATTTCGGTAGATTCTTGTTAAGTGGTTAAGAGCATCATTCAGTGATATTTGCTTTAAAATCAGTGGGGAGTGTCGTAAGACGTTCTCCGCTAACGTCAGATATGAGATGACCCGCCGTGATTTGATACTGTTGGCCTGATATCTCAGATGTAATCCCTTATTCTCCACGTGATAACCAATCAGCCACAGGACGATTGTGCTCAGGGTTGCCAGTAAGCTCAGTACCCGCATTCTACCCGCAGAGCGACTGTGGCTGGCACGAAGACCAAATCCGAAACGCTCACTTTTTTCATCGCGGAAGTTTTGCTCTATCTGCATGCGACGACTGTCTAACTTGATGATCTCCCGTGGCTTTAAATCATCTATACTACTGAAAATAAGCCAGGCTTCTTTTGCTGACTGCCGATACTCGTTGTCTGTTTTAGTATACATTGGCCTGCCTTTTGAACGTTTACTTTTCCGCCCTTTAGGTAATTTCTTGTATGTATAAAAATGACCATTAATACGGTTTTTCTTTTCTTTGACCAGCGTTCCCGCCCCCATGTATTTCGGCGTTATTGTTCCGGGACAGTCAGAGAGTTTCAGCCATATTTCAGGACTATCTGCCAGGTGAAATTGAACGTTATTCCTGATCCGCCCAATAAAATCCCAGCCTAATGAGGCAATATGTCGAAACCATGGACTCTTAAATCCTGCGTCTGTGACGATGATGACTCTGGCATCGGAAGAGACGGCTTTAGCGAGGGAATCAAGAAACTGATTTTGTATTAAGGTGTTATTTTGTTTTTCCGAGGATACAACCCAACTCAATAACGGCATTGCCCGACCGTCGCAAAGAAGGCTGGCACGAAGCACATGATACTCCTGCGATGGATAACCGCTCCAGTCCACAGCAATAACACAAAGAGGCAACTGACGAGTTATCATGGCAGTAATATTATTAAAAATCGCAGGAATATCGTTGTGAAGAGCGGTGTTTCCTAACAGGCGATCAACCCTTTTTATCTTGTTTTTGACCTGAGCCTGTCCGGGCAAAAAACGTCCAATACTGGTTAGCGTAAGAGAAGCGCCATTAATCAAAGCCATAGTGGCATCGATTAATGCATTCTGGCGATATTTATGAAACGGTGCTAAGGCATCTTTGAAGAAGTTGTGACATACTTTACGTGCAGGCATAGCAGTGACCTTATTGACTTGGTGGAACAATCAGTAGATCACACAACGCTATGCCTGTCTATTTTCTGGGGATTCCTCAGCCCCCTTGCTGCAACATGCCATTCGTTTAAGGTAGGTAAACGATAGCCATTAGCCTTTGTATTTATAAAAACCTCTAAGCTTTTGTCTTTTTTTCTAATAATTTTATTTCCTTTTTGAAAATATACTGGAGTGAGTTTTAATTTCTCACTTAATGCATTTGAAAAAAGAACGGTATCTAGCCATTTAATATTCGTCACAGGGTGCCTGCCTTCATCCTGTTCAGGGGAAAGACAATCTTCATAATATGCCCCATTACATCCATCATCAAAATCATAACCATTTAAATAAGATTCTAAAATAGCACTACATCTTATACCACTCATAATTCCATATATAACAATGGGTTGAAGAAGGCCATGTGTAGCAGAATTATGAAACGCTATTTAATATAGCCCATTCATATACCTCTTTATATTCTGAATAAGTAACTTCATTCTTCATGATATAAAAAGAATTTAATTTAACATTAGAATGAGATTCATAATTTTGAGTACCAAATACACTACCAACGTAAAAATCACCACCTTCAACAAAGCTAAGTTAAAGGTGTCTGAAACCACTGCCGTAAAATCCCTTGTTGAGTTCTACTAAGCTAATATAACCCAAATTCTGTTTAAGCCGTCATTGAAAAATCTTCTTCTGAGTAGAAAACTTTCAGTGACGGCTTCTTCCATTTAAGACAGTAAGCAATCAGTCCACCTTAAACGATCTCGCTGACCGTCGTTCGGTAGGGAAAAATTCGGCTAGCGAGAGGGTTACCAGCCTATCCTGTCGACACAGCCCTGACATACGGCTGTGGATGTGAGCATTCCATCACTTTTCTTGTACAGACCAATATCTGATTCACAAAAATAAGTCATTAAAAATCAGTTAACTATAAAAAAATCATTTTTTTCTCATATTCACTGTAAGAAATTGATGTGCGGTGCGACTAATCGAGTGAAGCAAATGCTCGTTTCAGCGAAGCAGTAATTCACCTTCTACACCAATATAAAAGGAACGTTCTATGACTAAACAAACGACAAAAGCATTACTGGCCTTGGCTTTAGGCAGCGCACTGATTACGGTAGGCACTTCAGCAATGGCGGATTCCGGCAGCAAAATGGAGAAATGCTATGGCGTTTCTCTGAAAGGGAAAAACGACTGTAAAGCAGGTGCAGGCACCACCTGTGCTGGTACCTCAAAAAAGGATTATCAGGGTAATGCCTGGAAAATGGTACCGGCGGGTTCCTGCGTAAAAATGAAGTCTCCGACCTCCCCAACTGGTTTTGGTCAACTGGACGCATTTAAAGAAGCGTAATTCTGGCATCAGGCAGGAGCTCATACGATGACAATTTCTTTACCCTCACATAGCGTCTCTCGTGATGCTCCTGACTGTCTCATGCTAAATAGGCTTCCGACCAGAGCAGGGATCGGGTTAAAGCCGGAGCATTTTCGCGCTATCCTGCGCGATAAACCCGACATTGGTTTTTTTGAAATTCACGCGGAAAATTATTTGGTTGTGGGAGGTCCGTTTCATCAAGCACTAACCGCCATTCGCCAAGATTATCCGCTCTCTATTCATGGTGTGG
Source organism: Photorhabdus sp. RM96S (assembly GCF_042879335.1). Taxonomy (NCBI): domain Bacteria; kingdom Pseudomonadati; phylum Pseudomonadota; class Gammaproteobacteria; order Enterobacterales; family Morganellaceae; genus Photorhabdus; species Photorhabdus sp. RM96S. Next base: position 70,667 of record NZ_JBHFKT010000024.1, read on the forward strand.
GCATGTCCATCGGAGGAGAAAGTCCTCTGAATCAGACTTATTTACAACGTGTTGCTGCGCTGGTTGAACGCTACCAGCCAGCCGTTTTTTCTGAACACCTTGCCTGGTCGACGCACAACGATCTATTTCTCAATGATCTGCTACCGCTGCCTTATACCGACGTCACGCTGACGCGGGTCTGCGAACACATCGATCAGGTACAAAATGCGCTGCGTCGCCCCATTCTGCTGGAAAACCCATCTACTTACATCGAGTTCAGTGCCTCAACCATGAGCGAGACTGACTTTATCTCCGAGGTGATACGCCGCACCGGATGCGGACTACTGCTGGATGTGAACAATCTCTATATTAGTGGCGTCAACCATAATCGCTGTCCACAGCAGATGCTATTCGAACTGCCACTTCACCGTGTCGGTGAAATTCATCTGGCAGGCTATACGGAAAGCCGCGATGGGGCAAACGACCTGCTGTTGATTGATTCACACGACAGTCATGTGACCGAGCCTGTCTGGGATCTTTATAACGAGACCCTGAGTGAAACAGGGCCGATCGCCACCCTGATCGAATGGGACAGCAATATCCCACCATTAGACGTGTTACTAAACGAAGCCGGCCATGCCCAGCGTTACATTACGGAGAGCACGAAAAATGCAACAACAACTGTATCAAGCACTTCTTGACCCCGACCTCACAGTACCAGAGGGACTGACAGTCTGGAACGATAGCGATCCAGCGGTACGTTTTGCGGTTTATCGTAATAATGTCATGGCGTCTCTGATCGACGCACTGGCCGAAAACTGCCCTGTCCTTCTCGCCCAGCTCGGAGAGTGCTTTTTTCGTGCGATGGCGGCGGAGTTTATACGTCAACAACCGCCACCCTCTCCTGTTTTGGCAAACTATGGCGCACAATTGCCGGACTGGATTGCGACATTTCAGCCGTTGGCAGACTGGCCTTGGCTGAGCGATCTCACCCGGCTGGAAATGTTGTTTATCGAATCACTGCATGCAGCAGACCCTGCCGAACAGACGGCAGAAGCGGCCCCCGTTGACGATCCCGCACAGTTGCTGATGGTGCTCCATCCTTCGGTACGGCTCTTCAGTTCGGATTATGCCGTCTTCAGCCTATGGGCCTCACACCAACAAAGTGAAAACGAGATGCTGCTGAACCCATTCCAGCCGGAACATATGCTACTGTGCCGCGTTGACGACGACGTACGAATAATGTTGCTCAGCCGTGCGGAAATGCAGTTTATTACCATGCTCCAGTCCGGTCGATGTCTTACCGAAGCCTTAGAGATCGCCGCCGGAGAGGATGCAACTTTTGAACCTCAGTCGGTTTTACAACGCATGCAGCACTATGGACTGATCCTTTCTCTATACAGCAACACGGAGCGCTAAAATGGCATTACTCAAAATGTTAGCGTTAAAAGGACAACACATTGCGCAGGAAAGTGTTATTCCCCTTCTGGCGCGCATTAGCCTTGCCGCAACATTCTGGCTGTCAGGTCAAAGCAAAGTGGTGGGATTAAACATAGATATTCTGGAGACACGCACACCCTGGCAATTAGGGATTCCGCGCGTTACCGATAGCTCCGTGTCACTCTTTACCAGCGAGTACAAACTTCCTCTGCTGCCACCCGATGTTGCTGCCGTCATGGCCGCGACCGCAGAACACTTGTTTCCGCTGCTGCTGATTGTCGGATTAGCGACACGTTTCTCCGCGCTAGCATTAATGGTGATGACGCTGGTGATTCAGATATTTGTTTATCCGGATGCCTGGCCTGTTCACGCTACCTGGCTGACGGCTCAGTTGTATCTGGTGACTTATGGCGGTGGGAGGTTTTCGCTTGATCGCCTGATTTACCGCCATCGTACCTGATCCTCCCTACGTTACTTTATTTTGATTCTCATTTTCGCCACGAGCGAATGCGGAAGTGATAGTGCGCAGGTCGGCAAGCTGTTGTCTGAAGTTTCGGCACCCGTCGCATATTTTCAAATGCAGCATTAGCTGAACATGTTGAGAAAGCACGATTTTTTCATCTAGCGCCTGAGACATCAGGCGTGTAGCTTGGTAACAACTAAGCATATTAATCCTCCTGGGAAAACCAGCGTTGTGACAAACATTCTCGTAAACGCATACGCGCACGCCAGAGCATCACATTCAGGTTGCTGACAGAGAGCGCCATCTCCTGACAGATCTCCTGAGTCTCAAGACCAATAAATTCGCGCATCATAAACGCCCGTGCGTTTTGCGTTGGCAACTGTGTCAGACAAAGCTCGAAAACCGTCCAAAATTGCTCCTGCTCGGCTGCCTCATCCGGTAAATGCCAGCGCTGAGGATGCTCGTTTCGTGGCCAGTGACCAGACTCATCAAACAGCGCTTCGAAATTTTGCTCATCAACATCATCAGTCAGTTGCACGCTGCTGTGCCGATAACGCATACGCAAGGCGTCCGAGATTTTGTTGCGCAGGATCGTAAACACCCAGCTCTTCCAGGCAGCTCGTCCGGCAAAAGAAGCGGCATTCTTCATCGCCCCTTCCAGAGCCTCTTGGACAACATCTTCCGCCTGATGAAAATCATTCAACTGCAAGCTGGCAAACTGCAACATCTGTTTATGCAGCATGGAAAAAAACTGCGGATCCCGCAGCAGATTATTGATATCGGACATCTTAGTTTCTATCTCAACAGGATTATTCGGGATAACCGGGTATTACTGGCGGAATCGTTTAAATTCACTCACATGACTTAGGGACCGTTTGGGGAACGGGGACAATTCTAAATTAAATCTGTTTTTTGTACAGCAGGGGACGTGTCTTTTCCCCAGCGCCACCTATTTTTCGTTCAACTTCATAGCGTCATGGAGAAGTAAATCTGACCAGTTCTGCCGAGAGAGTGACCATGCAGATAATAGCTGCAATGGCAGAGTTTAAACAAGACTTACTAATAGAGCGCACTCATTCTGGTATTGCACGAGCTAAAGCAGTAGGAAAACACATGGGACGCCGTTCGGTACTTAATGAGGAACAACAACGAGTGGTGATTGAACATCTGAAAGTAGGAAGTAGGAAGTAATGTCAATGCTAATGTGCACGTTCACCACGTGCACATTTTATTATTTCCCGAACAACCTACGGTTAAAATCCTCAATCTTTCCAAACATCACCCGCTTTTGCATAGTCAGGCTCCAACTGGCAGATAACCCAGCGGCACTCATCAACCGACGATATTGCTCTTCATCAAATGGCATATTAAAAGCAATCGCTACCGCTTCTTTAACCAAAACATCACTATTACGGGAAACAAGAACAAAAGGCTCATCCGGGCTAACATTTCCCGCTGCAATAATTCGGTAAAGCCAACCACAGCGGCCACTCCCCTGCATAATGGCAGAAAAATTACTAATACCGGAATGAGAATTGAGTTTGTAACAAGGCGAACGAGGCTGAGTTACCTGAAGCATGGCCTCTCCCCAACTGAAAATATCACCGATACAAACATTTTCTTCAGTCAACCCCGTTGTGGAAATATTTTCGCCAAACGCGGGAGCAATAAAGAAATCTTCCTGATCAGGAAATTGATGTTTCCAGAAATCGTAGTGTTCACGGGGATAATGGCAAAGCGCACGATCAGGGCCACCATGGAAACGGGTTTCGGCCTGTTCATCACCTTCTAATCCTAGAGAAGTCAGACGCAGGCTACCATCAACCATCCGTTTGTTAATTGCGCTGGCAGAAAGTTTTCCTGATATTTCAATTTTACCCGTATATACCTGCGGACAATACATAATTCACTTTCCTTATTGAAATCAGTCTGACATCACCATCATAAACCAACATTCAACCAATAAAAATGCCGGCAGTCATATCAGCCGGCATAGCAGAAAAGACAAATTATTCAGAAAGTTATTTCACTTTTTCCTGATAACGTATCGCTGCTTCATCCCAGTTAACAACGCTCCAGAATGCTTTAATATAGTCAGGACGACGGTTTTGGTACTGTAAGTAATAAGCATGTTCCCAAACATCCAGACCAATAATCGGATAACCAGATGCACCAGAAATCGCTTCACCCATTAATGGGCTATCTTGGTTAGCAGTCGATACAACCGCCAGTTTGCCATCATCTTTCAGTACTAGCCACGCCCAACCAGAACCAAAGCGGGTAGCCGCTGCCTGCTCAAATTTCTCTTTAAAAGAATCTATACTACCGAAATCGCGTTCAATAGCTTCTTTTAATGGACCTTGCAGAGTTGTGCCTAATTTCAGACCTTTCCAAAACAAGCTATGGTTAGCGTGCCCACCAGCATTATTACGAACAAAAGTACGTTTATCAGCAGGTATCTTATCTAATTGCTGAATCAGATCATCAATATCCAGTCCTGCCAGCTCAGGGAAGGCTTCCAGGGCGCTATTGGTATTATTAACGTAAGTCTGATGATGCTTGGTATGGTGGATTTCCATCGTCTGCTTATCAAAATGAGGTTCCAGAGCTTCATAAGAATAAGGAAGAGAAGGTAATGAATAGCTCATATCATGTACTCCAGTCATATAAGAATGGTTCAAAGTCCACACCTTGTGAACAACGTGATCATTATAGTTAATTAAATATTATTGGAAATGCTTATCAACACCATATTCTCATTATGGTTTTATCATACAACTGTGTTTCAGTGACTTATCAGTCAATTTGTCTATATTAAACATTATTATTGGATTAGGATTTTGAATTACTATTTTTGATTAGCAATTAAACCTAAATAAACCCGCCACACTAAATGACAATCACGTGAAAAATATTCTTTTTATTGCGTGATCTTCCGCGCAAAAAAAAAACAAAAATTCTCTTTACACTTTAGTTAACTTTGATTTGACATAATATTAACATTCGTAAGGAGAATATTATATGACCAAAATAATGAAGCACCCTATTCCTATCGCCATTGCAGAACATGCCCTGATGAATGAGCAACAATATCAACAAGACTACCAATTATCGTTGCAAGATCCCGACAGGTTCTGGGGTGAAAAAGGAAAAATTGTTGACTGGATTAAGCCTTACACCAAGGTAAAGAATACCTCTTTTGATCCTGGACATATCAATATCCGCTGGTTTGAAGATGGAACACTAAACTTAAGCGCAAATTGTCTCGATCGTCATCTAAAAGAACGTGGTGAGCAAACCGCTATTATCTGGGAAGGTGATGATCCAACAGAATCCAAAGCAATAACCTATCGTGAACTACACCATGATGTATGTCAGTTTTCCAATGTATTGAAAAATATGGGTATTAAAAAAGGCGATGTTGTTGCTATTTACATGCCGATGGTGCCAGAAGCAGCGGTTGCCATGTTAGCATGTGCCCGCATTGGTGCTATTCACTCTGTTATTTTCGCAGGTTTTTCTCCTGATGCTGTATCCGGGCGTATCATCGATTCAAACACCAAATTGGTCATTACCGCCGATGAAGGATTGAGAGCAGGACGTACAATCCCCCTGAAAAAGAATGTTGATGACGCATTAAATAATGCAGCCGTTGTCAATGTATCCAATGTGATCGTTTTTAAACGTACTGGAAATATTGGTCACTGGCAATCTGGCCGCGACCTTTGGTGGCATGAATTGGTAGCAGACGCGAGTGCTGACTGTCCAGTTGAAGAGATAAATGCAGAAGACCCACTGTTTATTCTCTATACCTCAGGCTCTACCGGTAAACCCAAAGGGGTACTGCACACCACTGGAGGTTACCTTGTATATGCATCTCTAACATTTAAATATGTATTCGATTATCAGCCGGGGGAAGTTTATTGGTGCACAGCCGATGTGGGATGGGTTACCGGACATAGCTACCTGCTCTACGGCCCCCTTTCCTGTGGCGCTATTACCCTAATGTTTGAAGGTGTACCAAACTATCCTGCGGTTAACCGTCTAAGTCAGGTTATTGATAAACATCAGGTAAATATCCTGTATACAGCACCCACAGCGATTCGTGCCCTGATGGCAGAAGGTGACAAAGCTATTGAAGGAACGAAACGTACTTCTCTGCGTATTATGGGATCAGTTGGCGAACCGATTAACCCGGAAGCTTGGGAATGGTATTACCAGAAAATTGGTAACAGCAAATGCCCGATTGTTGATACTTGGTGGCAAACAGAAACTGGTGGCTTCATGATCACACCACTGCCAGGCGCAACCGAACTAAAAGCAGGTTCCGCAACGCTACCTTTCTTCGGTGTTCAGCCCGCATTGGTTGATAATCTTGGTGAACTACTAGAAGGTGTTTGTGAAGGAAACCTGGTTATTACCGATTCCTGGCCAGGACAAGCACGCTCACTATTTGGCGATCATGACCGTTTCGAACAAACCTATTTCTCTATCTTTAAGGGAATGTATTTTAGTGGTGATGGCGCACGCCGTGATGAAGATGGCTACTATTGGATAACTGGCCGTGTTGATGATGTGCTGAATATTTCCGGCCACCGTCTAGGTACTGCTGAAATTGAATCTGCTTTGGTCTCTCATCCTAAAATTGCAGAAGCTGCTGTCGTAGGTACCCCACATAATATTAAAGGGCAGGCAATTTATGCCTATGTCACCTTAAATCACGGTGAAGAACCCTCTCCAGAACTCTATACAGAAGTCCGTAATTGGGTACGTAAAGAAATCGGTCCGATTGCTACACCAGATATCCTACACTGGACAGACTCCTTACCAAAAACCCGTTCAGGAAAAATTATGCGTCGTATCCTGCGCAAAATAGCCTCCGGCGATACCAACAATCTAGGAGACATTTCAACACTAGCAGATCCAGGAGTAGTAGAAAAATTGTTAGAAGAAAAACAAACAATGAGTATTTCGTGACAGATCATGCCGCCTTATGGCGGCTGTAATCAAAATATAATAAATATAAGAGGATATACTCCGATGAATGACGACATTTACCAAGGGATCGAGAATAACCCGCGTTTCAAAGAATTGGTTGAAAAGCGGGGACGTTTTGCATGGTTGCTATCAATAATCACATTAATTCTGTATGTCGGTTTTATTTTTCTCATTGCATTTGCCCCAGAATGGTTAGGTACTCCCCTTTATAATGATTCCAGTATTACCCGTGGAATACCGGTTGGTATTGGTTTAATTGTTATTTCATTCATCTTAACCGGCTTATATGTAATCAGAGCCAATAGCGAGTTTGATCACCTTACCTCACAAATTCTCTGTGAGGTAAAGAAATGAAAAAGTTCCTGTTATTAGCAATAGTGCTATTTCCTCATCTCACCTGGGCTAACGCAATCTCTGAAACTGGAGAAAGGCAACCTATCAACATTCAGGCCATTATCATGTTTGTCCTGTTTGTTGGTTTTACACTCTATATCACTTACTGGGCCTCAAAAAAAACACGCTCCCGTACTGATTACTACACGGCGGGGGGACGTATTACTGGTTTCCAAAATGGAATGGCAATTGCGGGAGATTTTATGTCCGCAGCATCATTCCTCGGCATTTCCGCTTTAGTCTATACGTCTGGTTATGATGGACTAATTTATTCTATCGGCTTCTTGATTGGCTGGCCTATTATCCTATTTCTGATTGCCGAAAGATTAAGAAACCTTGGACGCTATACTTTTGCCGATGTCGCTTCTTACCGGTTACAGCAACGCCCAATCCGTACGTTATCTGCAATTGGCTCGCTGTTTGTTGTCGCCCTTTATCTTATTGCTCAGATGGTTGGCGCAGGCAAACTTATCGAATTGCTTTTTGGGCTCAATTACCATGTAGCGGTCGTATTGGTTGGTATCCTGATGGTACTTTATGTTTTGTTTGGCGGTATGCTAGCAACGACCTGGGTACAAATTATCAAAGCTATCCTATTACTAGCTGGTGCCACCTTTATGGCCCTTATGGTCATGAAAATAGTAAACTTCAATTTCAATACGTTGTTCAAAGAAGCCATTGCTGTCCACTCAAGAGGTGAAGCCATCATGAGTCCAGGAGGGTTGGTATCTGACCCAATATCCGCACTTTCTCTTGGTTTGGCATTGATGTTTGGTACCGCTGGTTTACCTCATATTATCATGCGTTTCTTTACTGTAAGTGATGCAAAAGAGGCCCGAAAGAGCGTTTTCTACGCTACTGGCTTTATTGGTTATTTTTACATTCTGACTTTTATCATCGGCTTCGGTGCTATTTTACTGGTTAGTCCAAACCCTTCCTTTAAAGATGCTACCGGCACACTCATCGGTGGTACTAACATGGCAGCCGTTCACCTCGCTAGTGCAGTTGGAGGCAACTTGTTTCTGGGTTTTATCTCTGCTGTCGCCTTTGCCACAATTCTAGCCGTTGTTGCGGGGCTAACGCTGGCTGGTGCATCAGCAGTATCACATGACCTATATGCAAACGCCATTAAACGCGGTAAAGCCAATGAACGAGATGAACTGAGAGTATCAAAAATAACAGTTGTGATACTTGGGTTTATCACAATCGGATTAGGTATTCTATTTGAGAACCAGAACATAGCTTTCATGGTTGGATTAGCATTTTCTATTGCTGCAAGCTGTAACTTCCCAACCATTCTTTTGTCTATGTACTGGCGTAAACTCACTACCCGTGGTGCGTTAACCGGAGGTTGGCTAGGATTAATTACAGCAGTAGTTTTAATGATTCTCGGTCCAACAATTTGGGTCAGCATTCTCGGTCATGAGAAACCAATCTATCCTTATGAATATCCCGCATTATTCTCAATGATTATCGCTTTTATTGGTTCATGGCTATTTTCTATCACCGATAATTCACAACAAGGTATGCAGGAAAGAGAACAATTTAGAATCCAGTTTATTCGATCACAAACAGGACTTGATATCGCACAAGGAAAAACACACTAATTACGTTTTTATGTCCAGCCTCTCCTTCGGGAGAGGTATTTTCATTAGAAGCCGCCTGAATTCAGAGCTATTTCACAAGTTAACCTCTTATTTTAATCCTAGGTTAATGATTAACTCTTTCATTTCAATTTATTAATTAAATTATTAATCTGTATGAGAAATAAATGGCCGATTACTCAAATAGAAAGGTAAGAAATTTATTATTATGCATATCTATGGCAATCATGAGCCATCCTGTAACTGTCATTCCGCAGCTATATCTGTAATATACTGATTTCAAATTGTTTGTATAAAATTCATTCACTTGTTAATTCTTAATTAAAACAGCAAATTACGAATGCGGTGCGGAATGTCGGCTGTAACCAATTTCCCGAAAATAAACTGATGTCTTTCTCATCGAACGAAGATGATAATTGCTATGACAGCTCAATAGTTTATACAGATCAGCTAATAGAGAAAATTATTAATAAAATCAAAGATTATAAAGCATTTATTCTCTATTTTTCAGATCATGGATTACAACGTTTAGATAAAAACAGTGACATCCGTTATAACCACGGAGTTAGTCATCCTCGAAAAAAGGCTTATAATATCCCCTTATTTATCTGGTATAATAAACACCCCTTTCTCAACTTCAGATAATTATTACCTTATCAGCGATTGGCTAGGTATTTATCATAAATCTCCAGAAAACTGCCGTTCACCATTAAGCAATTGTTTCAAATCACAGAAAGAGCTAACGGTGATCGATGATAATAAAAACTTAATATACCAGTTATCTTTCAAGTTGCCTCTTTGTTGGCGGCACGCACTCATCCCGGTCACATCGTTCGCTATGCCCCCGAGGATTCGCTCCCTTACCGTCGCGATGCATCTTGAAATCCATAGGATATCCCTTAAAAACGCAAAAACCCTCAGCGCTCGCTGAGGGTTTCTACGGTATTTAAAGCCTGGCAGTTCCCTACTCTCACATGGGGAGACCCCACACTACCATCGGCGCTACGGCGTTTCACTGCTGAGTTCGGCATGGGGTCAGGTGGGACCGCCGCGCTATCGCCGCCAGGCATATTCGGTTTATTCCAGGCGGCGCGTCTCTTCTTCCGCAACCACCCGCTTCAATCTGTTCAACAAGCTGAAAATCGTCTCTCTACTCTCTTCTGACACCCGGCTTCTGCCCGCTGTCTTCTGAGCGCCAAAACACCTTCGGTGTTGTAAGGTTAAGCCTCTCGGTTCATTAGTACTGGTCAGCTCAATGCATCGCTGCGCTTACACACCCAGCCTATCCACGTCTTCGTCTTAAACGTTCCTTCCGTGACCTCAAGTCAAGGGAAGACTCATCTCAAGGCAAGTTTCCCGCTTAGATGC